>NZ_JACJDP010000015.1:0-50288 GCF_014163575.1 Psychromonas sp. SR45-3 | reverse complement strand
GGTGTTGATTGGTGTGATAAATAAAACGAAAAAGTTTATGTTTCACTTAGTGGAATATAAACAGTTCTCAGTGTTTAAATTAACTATTCGTAGTTAAATTAGATACTGTAATCAAGCAAAATAAAAAGCACATTACATGCAAATGTAATGAGTACGTATCTACTTAGTTAGTTTACTAACTAATAGGTGCACGAAAAACGATTGTTTTTCATATGTAAATATGAGTCACAAGCGTCTTGGAAACAACATACGATATCTAACGTGTTTAGACACTGTTTAGGTGTTGTATGGTTAAGTGAATAAGCGTGCACGGTGGATGCCTAGGCAATTAGAGGCGATGAAGGACGTGGTAATCTGCGATAAGTCCAGGGGAGTTGATAACAAGCGTTATATCCTGGAATTTCCGAATGGGGCAACCCGGCACTTAGTGTCATCGTTATGTGAATACATAGCATAGCGAAGCAAACGAGGGGAACTGAAACATCTAAGTACCCTTAGGAAAAGAAATCAACCGAGATTCCGAAAGTAGCGGCGAGCGAAATCGGAACAGCCCTTAAGCTGTTTAAAAGTTAGTGGAAGGCTCTGGAAAGTGCCACGGTACAGGGTGATAGTCCCGTACACAAAAACTTCTTTATAGTGAAAACGAGTAAGACGGGACACGAGAAATCCTGTTTGAATATGGGGGGACCATCCTCCAAGGCTAAATACTCCTAATTGACCGATAGTGAACCAGTACCGTGAGGGAAAGGCGAAAAGAACCCCTGTGAGGGGAGTGAAATAGAACCTGAAACCGTGTACGTACAAGCAGTAGGAGCCGACTTAGTTCGGTGACTGCGTACCTTTTGTATAATGGGTCAACGACTTAATTTCAGTAGCAAGGTTAACCGTTTAGGGGAGCCGTAGGGAAACCGAGTCTTAACTGGGCGAATAGTTGCTGGGATTAGACCCGAAACTTGGTGATCTAGCCATGAGCAGGTTGAAGGTTGAGTAACATCAACTGGAGGACCGAACCCACTAATGTTGAAAAATTAGGGGATGACTTGTGGCTGGGGGTGAAAGGCCAATCAAACCAAGAGATAGCTGGTTCTCCTCGAAAGCTATTTAGGTAGCGCCTCATGTATCACTGTTGGGGGTAGAGCACTGTTAAGGCTAGGGGGTCATCCCGACTTACCAACCCTTTGCAAACTCCGAATACCAACAAGTGCAATCATGGGAGACACACGGCGGGTGCTAACGTCCGTCGTGGAAAGGGAAACAACCCAGACCGCCAGCTAAGGTCCCAAAGTATATGTTAAGTGGGAAACGATGTGGGAAGGCTTAGACAGCTAGGAAGTTGGCTTAGAAGCAGCCATCTTTTAAAGAAAGCGTAATAGCTCACTAGTCGAGTCGGCCTGCGCGGAAGATTTAACGGGGCTAAACATATCACCGAAGCTGCGGACGCATATTTATATGCGTGGTAGAGGAGCGTTCTGTAAGCCGTCGAAGGGAAAGGTGTAAACCATCCTGGAGGTATCAGAAGTGCGAATGTTGACATGAGTAACGATAAGGGGGGTGAAAAACCTCCCCGCCGGAAGACCAAGGGTTCCTGTCCAACGTTAATCGGGGCAGGGTGAGTCGACCCCTAAGGCGAGGCCGAAAGGCGTAGTCGATGGGAAACGGGTTAATATTCCCGTACCCTTTATTATTGCGATGGGAGGACGGAGAAGGCTAGGTGGGCCTGGCGATGGTTGTCCAGGTTCAAGTATGTAGGTGGGAGACTTAGGTAAATCCGGGTTTCTATTAACACTGAGATACGATGTCGAGGTACTAAGGTACTGAAGTCATTGATGCCATGCTTCCAGGAAAAGTCTCTAAGCTTCAGATAATAAAGGATCGTACCCCAAACCGACACAGGTGGTCAGGTAGAGAATACCAAGGCGCTTGAGAGAACTCGGGTAAAGGAACTAGGCAAAATGGTACCGTAACTTCGGGAGAAGGTACGCCTTCGACGGTGATGAGACTTGCTCTTTTAGCTGTTGGAGGCCGAAGATACCAGATGGCTGCAACTGTTTATTAAAAACACAGCACTCTGCTAAATCGTAAGATGACGTATAGGGTGTGACGCCTGCCCGGTGCCGGAAGGTTAATTGATGAGGTTAGACTTAGGTCGAAGCTTTTGATCGAAGCCCCGGTAAACGGCGGCCGTAACTATAACGGTCCTAAGGTAGCGAAATTCCTTGTCGGGTAAGTTCCGACCTGCACGAATGGCGTAATGATGGCCATGCTGTCTCTACCCGAGACTCAGTGAAGTTGAAATCGCAGTGAAGATGCTGTGTACCCGCGGCTAGACGGAAAGACCCCGTGAACCTTTACTATAGCTTAGCAGTGAACTTAGAGCCTACATGTGTAGGATAGGTGGGAGGCTTTGAAGCGTTGTCGCCAGATGACGTGGAGCCAATCTTGAAATACCACCCTTGTATGTTTTGAGTTCTAACCATGGCCCCTGAATCGGGGTTTGGGACACTGTTTGGTGGGTAGTTTGACTGGGGCGGTCTCCTCCTAAAGAGTAACGGAGGAGTACGAAGGTTGGCTAATCACGGTCGGACATCGTGAGGTTAGTACAATGGTATAAGCCAGCTTAACTGCGAGACAGACACGTCGAGCAGGTACGAAAGTAGGTCATAGTGATCCGGTGGTTCTGAATGGAAGGGCCATCGCTCAACGGATAAAAGGTACTCCGGGGATAACAGGCTGATACCGCCCAAGAGTTCATATCGACGGCGGTGTTTGGCACCTCGATGTCGGCTCATCACATCCTGGGGCTGAAGTCGGTCCCAAGGGTATGGCTGTTCGCCATTTAAAGTGGTACGCGAGCTGGGTTTAGAACGTCGTGAGACAGTTCGGTCCCTATCTGCCGTGGGCGTTTGAGAATTGAGAGGGGCTGCTCCTAGTACGAGAGGACCGGAGTGGACGAACCGCTGGTGTTCGGGTTGTATCGCCAGATGCATTGCCCGGTAGCTACGTTCGGAATCGATAACCGCTGAAAGCATCTAAGCGGGAAGCGAGCCTCAAGATGAGTTCTCACTGGAACTTTAAGTTCCCTAAAGGGCCGTTGGAGACTACAACGTTGATAGGCAAGGTGTGTAAGTGCAGTAATGTATTGAGCTAACTTGTACTAATTACCCGTGAGGCTTAACCATACAACACCTAAGTAGTGTTGTTTTGTGACCAAGACAAGTCAAAGAAGACGTTAAAATATACGCTTGTGAAAGCATATTTACATAATGTATTTACTTGAGAATGAACACTCGAATTAGAACATATCATTTAGCTTTTCTAATTAATTTTTATTGCTTGGCGACAATAGCGCTGTGGTACCACCTGATCCCATGCCGAACTCAGAAGTGAAACGCAGCTGCGCCGATGATAGTGTGGGGTCTCCCCATGCGAAAGTAGGTCATCGCCAAGCGCCTAATACGGAAAAACCCTGTAGACTCTGTCTACAGGGTTTTTTTCGTTTGGGGCTTTTGATGGTGATGTCCTGCTTGAGCTGAGGATAAATAAAGCGCCACGCAGTGGCCATCCTTTAGTGCGACAGTAGGGCGAATATCGCGATAGCGATGGGTCATGAGCAATCTCCACCCATCGCCAAGCGCCTAATTTAAAATAGCCCCACTGGTTAGTTCCGGTGGGGCTTTTTTAATTGCGTTGATTTATGAGCTACGTAGAAAGTAGGGCGAGTTTGCCTACAGGCAAGGTTGACGAGCGGAGGAGCTCTGCGACGACCATTCCATCGCCAAGCTGGCATAGTATTCAGAACAATCCCTGTTGACTTATGTCAGCAGGGATTTTTTCGTTTAGGACTTTTAGTGGTGATGTCCTGCTTGAGCAGGGATAAATAAAGCGCCACGCAGAGGCCATCCTTTAGTGCGATAGATAGGGGTGAATGATGCGGTCAGCATCGTCTTATGAGCGGACTAAGCTCTGTGTGCCCTAGTGATACCAATTCCGATAATTAAGTTTCCAGATTAGTCCAGTCTCTATAACATTGTGAGATGACTCTATTTTTGTCTTCACTAAAGCGATTCCAAGCATCTCAACATTTATTGACAATATCGTTATAATACCAATTCCGATAATTAAGTTTCCAGATTAGTCCAGTCTCTATAACATTGTGAGATGACTCTATTTTTGTCTTCACTGAAGCGATTCCAAGCATCACAACATTTATTGACAATATCGTTATAACCGTCAAAGCACCTGTTTGCGATTTCATTGTTTCGCATCCATTGCCAAACTTGCTCGATTGAATTTAACTCAGGGGAATAGGGAGGAAGGTGAATAATAGTTAGATTAGTAAACTCTTCCGCTAAATACGATTGATGCCAACTAGCTCGATCCATTATTACGACAGCATGTTTTCCCTTCGGGGTTGCATCTGAAATTAAGCGTAAATGCGCCTTCATCACTTCACTGTTACTGAAAGGCATCACCAATGCTTCGGTTTGACCTGTATTTATACAGACCGCGCCAAATAAATAAGCATACTCAAATTGCTGCTGTTGAACGGCCCTTGGTCTGGTCCCTTTTTCTGCCCATATTTTGGTCGTTGTATTGCGTTGACCAAATCTAGCTTCGTCTTGAAACCAAATATAGACATCTTTTAAGTGAATATGCCCAGGGATCTTAAGGATCGTATTTATTTGGAATTTTTTTAAAAGAGACTTGTGCTTCTTCTGATTGCTTTGGGTGTTTAGAGCGTGTCGTTATCCAGTTTAGGTTTAATTTGTGTAGTAAATGATAAATGTTGGTTTTTTGATAGGTAACCCCAAACGTTGTTTGAATATATTCTTGTATATCCTTTCCCTGTAAACGGCCACCTTCTGATTTTATCGCATTATCGATAACATATTGCTTTATGTTAGCAAGTTGCTCTGGCGTGAGTCGATGAGACCTCCCACTGCAAGGCTTTACTTCCAAACCTGTTAACCCAGAATGAAGGTATGCTTTAATCCAATTGTTGACACTTCTACGGCTTACCTTTAAAAAAGCCGCAATATCAGCTCTACTTTTCCCTTCTAAGAAATGCGAGACTGCGAGTAATTTTAATCGTTGTCTCGCATTGGTTGTCGCATTAATTAATTCAGTAAAATTGTGACCCATACTAGCTCCTTTGTAAGTATCTTAATTAGATCACATATTTATCGGAAATGGTATCAGCATGGATTTTTTCGTTTAGGGCTTTTGGTAGTGGCTATCCTTTAGTGCGACAGATAGGGTGGAATGATGCGGTCAGCATCGTCTTATTAGCGGGCTAAGCTCTGTGTGCCCTGGTGATATCGCTACAGAGATGGGTCATGAGCAATGTCCACCCATTGCCAAGGTTGCATAGTATTCAGAACAATCCCTGTTGACTTATGTCTGCAGGGTTTTTTCGTTTAGGGCTTTTGGTGGTGATGTCCTGGAGCAGGGGATAAATAAAGTGCCACGCAGTGGCCATCTTTCAGTACGAAAGATAGGGGTGAATTATACGAGAGTATTGGGTCGTGAGCAAAGGAACACTTCGGGTTATGGTGGTATCGCGGCAGCTATGGATTATGAGCAATGTTGATCCTTCATAAGCCACATAGTATCAGAATAATCCTTATTAACTTACTCACTGTTTTTTGTTTTAGACTTTTGGTGGCAATGAATTTTTGACCTCGATATAAACAGTAGTAGCCATCTAGTGACCATTTTTAGTACTTAGTTGATGATGAAATTCTTTTATAGAGGATAAAAATCGCACCTATTTGCATTGCATTCATATTATTAATGCCAAGTCTTTATATAACCCACCATCTAACTATTACTAAAAATTTTTGTTTTTAGTAATAGTCTTTTGGCGTATCTGCATAGTTTCACAAACGCCTGTACGCGCTAATTTTTATAGAACTGATTAGCAGATATTCAAGCACTGTGTAAAGCTCGAATTAAGTCGACAGATGTTCATTTCGTTCATGGCTTTAATAGTTATCATTTATTTTGCATGGCATCACGAATTATATATTGATTTACCCGATTGCTATGCACAGCACAGAAGGTGTTTTTTGGGCTATATACCCTATAAGAGGAAGGGATATTTTTGTTTTTTACGCGATCATTTTTTGTGCAAACATCATACTGTTTGTGTGTTTTTTGATCATAAATACAGTGCTTAGGATGCTGATATTGGAATTTTAAATTATGTAATTAAATTACACTGTATAATTATTAGCATTAATAAAGAGATCTACGTCACTCTAGTTAATTGTAATTGCATTTTAAATACGATTTTACGAGACATAGGTCTCGTTTGTGGTATTTTGCGCATCATGACAAATGTGATTTAAATCACTAAATTCAGCTCATTGACACCTTTATATTTGATTTGTAGCAATAGTACATCTTATTAAAGTGACTCATGTATCAAAAGTAGTCATTTTGGTTTCTTTTTAGTGATCATCTTCACATGAAATGAGGCTATGTTTTATATTTTTGTGAATGTGCTAAATTAATTGTATCAAACGGAATATAACGGTTTTTAATTAACTGTTACTTAACATTACTTATAATAAAATTGAACGGGGAAATGACATGATATCATCCGAGAGTAAAATCAGAGTACAAAACTTTGGTAGGTTCCTATCAAACATGGTTATGCCAAATATTGGGGCATTTATTGCCTGGGGTTTTATTACAGCACTATTTATCCCAACGGGTTGGTTCCCTAATGAAGGTCTAGCTGCTTTAGTTGGCCCAATGATTAAATTTCTGCTTCCTTTATTAATCGGTTACACCGGTGGTAAATTAGTTGGTGGTGATCGTGGTGCTGTAGTTGGTGCGATTACTACAATGGGTGTTATCGTAGGTACTGAAATTCCAATGTTCCTCGGTGCAATGATTGTTGGTCCTTTAGGTGGCTGGGCAATCAGTAAATTTGATAAAGCTGTTCATGGTAAAATTAAGAGCGGTTTTGAAATGTTAGTGAATAACTTCTCATCTGGTATTATCGGGATGATATTAGCTATTATTTCTTACTACTTAATCGGTCCAGCTGTTTTCGTTCTTTCTGAAGGTCTTGCTGCCGGTGTAAACTTCTTGGTTCAAGCAGGTTTATTACCTCTTACTTCTATTTTTGTTGAACCAGCTAAAATATTATTCTTAAATAATGCAATCAACCACGGTATCTTCTCGCCATTAGGTATTCAACAATCTACTGAATTAGGTCAATCTATTTTCTTCTTAATTGAAGCAAACCCTGGTCCTGGTTTAGGTTTATTACTTGCATACATGGTATTTGGTAAAGGTACTGCTAAACAAACTGCTAGTGGTGCTTCAATAATCCACTTCTTTGGTGGTATCCATGAAATTTACTTCCCATATGTGTTAATGAACCCTCGTTTAATCCTTGCTGTTATTGCAGGTGGTATGACTGGTGTATTCACGTTAACATTATTTAATGCTGGTCTTCTTTCTCCTGCATCACCTGGTTCTATCTTCGCTGTATTATTGCTAACACCTAAAGCGTCATTAATTGGTGTTATCTTATCTGTTGTTTTATCTGCTTCTGTATCTTTCCTTGTTGCTTCTTTATTAATGAAAACGCAAAAAGATTTAGGTGAAGATGAAGGCGATAAACTAGCTGAAGCTTCTAACCAAATGAAAAATCTTAAAAATGCACCTGCAGCAGCGGCTCAAGGTAGTGCAAATGTAGATATGGCTAACGTGAATAAAATCATTGTTGCTTGTGATGCTGGTATGGGTTCTAGTGCAATGGGTGCAAGTTTATTAGCCAAAAAAGTTAAATCTGCGGGATTAAATATTAGTGTTACTAACTGTGCAATTAACAACCTTCCTGGTGATGTTGATATTGTTATTACGCATAAAGATTTAACGCCTCGTGCAATTAAGCATGCAGCTCAAGCTAAGCATTTATCTCTAACTAACTTCTTAGACAGTACTCTTTATGATGGATTAGTAGCTGAAATAATCGCAGCATCAGGAACGCCTGCACCAAGCAGTCAACCTGCTGCAGTTGTTGAAGAACCTACTGCAAAACCTGTATTTGAATTAACTGAAAAGAATATTTATTTAGGTTTGAAAGCTGAAAACAAACAACAAGCAATACAATTTGCAGGTGAGCAACTTGTAAAATTAGGTTATGCAGAACCAGCTTACATTGAAGGTATGTTTGAGCGTGAAAAACTAGTTACAACGTATCTTGGTGAATCAATTGCAGTACCACACGGTACGATTGAAGCAAAAGAAAGTGTTATTAAAACGGGTATTGTCGTATGTCAATATTCAGACGGTATACTGTTTGGTGATGAAGCAGATGATATCGCTAAACTAGTTATTGGTATTGCTGCTAAGAATGATGAACATATTAGCGTAATCACAACTATAACTAATGCTCTTGATGACCCAGAAGCTATCGAAACATTGATCAATAGTAAAGATGTTCAAAAAGTATTAAGTATATTAAGTTAGTCAAATCAGACTTAATTAAAACGCTGGTTTTTACCAGCGTTTTTCGTTTTAGATTACTTTCATAAGGAAAAAACAATGAAATCAATTCATTTTGGCGCGGGTAATATTGGCCGTGGCTTTATTGGTAAATTATTAGCAGATGCTGGCATAAAAGTTACTTTTGCTGATGTCGATGAAAAAGTTATTAATTTGCTAAATACACTGAATACTTACAATGTAAAAGTAGTTGGTGCAGAATGTAAAACAGAAGTTGTTTCTGGTGTTAATGCAATTAATTCAACAAGCGAAGAGTTAGTTGCTCTTATCAGTGAAACAGATTTAATCACTACAGCCGTTGGCCCTAATGTATTAGTTATTATCGCTAACAAAATTGCACAAGGCTTAGCATTACGTTTTGATGCAAAAAACGAGCAATTCCTTAATATCATCGCATGTGAAAATATGATCCGAGGTACGACTTTCCTTAAAACAGAAGTGTATAAACATTTAGATGAAAAATACCATGAGCAAGCAGAGCGCCTAGTTGGCTTTGTTGATTCTGCCGTAGACCGTATTGTACCTCCGTCTGAATCTGATGATCCTCTTGAAGTGACTGTGGAAAGCTTCAGTGAGTGGATTGTTGATGAGCAACAATTTAGAGGTGAAATACCTGTTATTGAAGGCATGCAGAAAACTGATAACTTAATGGCTTTCATCGAACGTAAACTATTTACCCTAAATACGGGTCATATCATGACTGCTTATTTAGGTGCATTAGCAGGTCATGAAACAGTTAAAGATGCTATTGATGATGATGCTATTTGTTCTCAGGTAAAACAAGCAATGCAAGAAAGTGGTGAAGTATTGATTAACCGTTATGGTTTTGAGCGTGATGCACACAATGCTTACATTGAGAAAATTATCGGTCGCTTTGCAAACCCTTATCTACATGATGAAATTGACCGTGTAGGCCGTCAACCTATCCGTAAGTTAGGTGAGAATGACCGTTTAGTTAAACCTCTATTAGGCACTATTGAATACGCTACTGCTAATGATATGTTATTAAAAGGTATTGCTGCTGCATTTAAATATAAAAATAGCGACGACCCACAAGCAATTGAATTACAATCATCATTAGAAGAGATTGGCTTTATTGCAACACTGTCTAAATACACTGGTTTACCAGCAGACGGTAATGAAGCGATCAAAATAGAACAGCTATACCTAGCGATGGCTTAAAAAAAATAGTTGTACGAGAGCTATCTCGTACAACCTAACCTAGCTGAGCTTATGTCAAAACAACTGCAAGAAACTGAAATACTAGAATGTCTAAATACGAGCCTGACAGCTCGTGGTTTTTTTATCTCTACTGTGGATATATTTGAACAACTTATTCAAGGATTAATTGAACGTATTTTTCTGAAAAATGATTTTGCTGTTCAATCTGTTGTAGGACCACTACTACATAATTCAGGGCCTTTAGGTGAGTTGTCTGTTCGTTTAAAGCTATTATTTGGATTAGGGGTGATACCTCATGCTATTTATCAAGATATAGAAAGCATTATAAAATTAAAAAATTTACTCAGTAACGATAGTGCCGAATACCACTTTACTGATCAGTTAATTGCTAATGAGATTAAATCTCTCCATTTAGCTAAAAATATGAATATGAGTATTTTTGAATTAGTGGCTATCGCGCAAGATGATATCGATTTAACTTTTTATAAAATGCAACTAGATAGACAGCAACAAGTGATCAAATCATCTTTAGCGCTTGAAATTATTTCTCTCTGCGAAACGTTAAATAAAGAAAGTCCTTTTTAATACTTTAATCATAAAAGGGTCGTTATACGACTTTAAACTCGCGAAAAATAGATAATTGTTGATTAAATACTATTAGCATTGGCTAGTTTATGAAATAAAAAAGGCTCTGATACCGATAGGTATCAGAGCCTTTTTATTTATATATAATGAATGCTTACTTTATAATATATAACGAGTTAAATCTTCATCTTGAACGACTTCATCTAGCATACTAGCAACATAGGCTTCATCAATAGTAATAGATTCACCTGAACGTTCAGTGGCTTCATAAGATAGCTCATCCATAATGTGTTCCATCATGGTATGTAAGCGTCGTGCTCCGATGTTTTCAGTCGTTTCATTAACATGCCATGCTGACTTCGCTATTTTATTGATACCGCATTGAGTGAAAGTAATAGTCACTCCTTCAGTCGCCAATAAAGCTTGATATTGTTCGCTTAAAGACGCTTTCGGTTCAGTTAAAATACGTGCTAAATCTTCTTCACGTAAAGCTTCTAATTCAACACGAATAGGTAAACGCCCCTGTAATTCAGGAATTAAATCAGACGGTTTTGCTACTTGGAAAGCACCTGAAGCGATAAATAGCATATGGTCTGTTTTCACCATGCCATGTTTAGTTTGTACTGTTGAGCCTTCAATTAAAGGAAGCAGATCACGCTGTACGCCTTCGCGTGAAACATCAGGACCAGATGACTCACCACGTTTACATATTTTATCAATTTCATCTATAAAGATGATGCCATTGTTTTCTGCAGCGAAAATTGCTTTTTCTTTTAAGTCTTCTTGGTTAATCAGTTTTGACGCTTCGTTTTCTACTAATGCTTTTAATGCGTCCTTAATTTTCATTTTACGTTTTTTAGACTCGCTCTTATTACCTAGGTTTTGGAACATGCCTTGCAGTTGATTTGTCATCTCCTCCATACCAGGAGGAGCCATTATTTCTACACCAAATTGTGGTGCAGGCACATCAATCTCAACTTCTTTATCATCCAGTTTACCTTCACGTAATTTTTTACGGAAAGATTGTCTAGCAGGACCTTCTTCAATTACATCTGATTTATTTACATCCCATTCTGTTGCTGTTTTAGCAGGTGGAATAAGAATATCTAAAATACGTTCTTCAGCTAAATCTTCTGCTTTTGCGGTTACTTTTGCTAATTCTTGTTCTTTGGTTATTTTAATTGCAGCTTCAACTAAATCTTTAACAATACTTTCAACTTCTTTACCGACATAACCTACTTCAGTAAACTTGGTTGCTTCAACTTTAATGAAAGGTGCATTCGCTAATTTTGCTAAACGGCGTGCAATCTCAGTTTTACCGACACCTGTAGGACCGATCATTAAAATATTTTTAGGGGTTACTTCTTGGCGAATATCTTCATTTAATTGCATTCGACGCCAACGATTACGTAATGCGATAGCAACAGCACGTTTAGCTTTGCTTTGGCCAATGATGTGGCGATCTAATTCATGTGCTATTTGTTGTGGAGTCATATTATTAGTCATGTGTATTCCTATTTTTTTGTTGCTTCTTCAGCATCAATGTCGATACATTCAATCGTTTGGTTAGTGTTAGTAAATACACATATATTGCCTGCAATAGTTAAGGCTTTTTCAACTATTTCTTGTGCGGATAAGTCAGTATTCTCTAATAAAGCCATTGCTGCAGATTGTGCAAAATTACCACCTGAACCAATTGCAATTAAGTCATTTTCAGGTCTAACTACATCACCATTACCAGTAATAATGTATGAATGCTTTTTATCGGCAACCGCTAATAAAGCTTCTAGTTTTCTTAACATGCGGTCCGTACGCCAATCTTTGGCTAATTCCACTGCGGCACGCTCAAGGTTACCTTGATGGGCTTGTAGCTTGGCTTCAAAACGTTCTAAAAGAGTAAAAGCATCCGCCGTACCGCCAGCAAAACCTGCAATGACTTGATCATTGTATAAACGGTGTACTTTGCGTGCATTGCCTTTCATTACGGTGTTGCCGAGTGATACCTGACCATCACCACCGATAACCACTTGATTACCGCGTCGTACAGAAACAATAGTCGTCATATTGAACCCTTTTGTTGTTTATTAACTAAATGAATGGCCAAATATATTGGCTGATAAATATAAAATGGGGTGGTTTTTATTGAATTCAAGGGGAAATAGATAAAGAAAAGGAGAACCTAAGTTCTCCTATTAAATGATTAACGCCAGAACCATATCAGACAGCCGTTGATTTTGGCTCGTTGTAGTTTATGACGTTGTTTTTCAGCTAAACGCTTACGTTCGTAAGGACCTAATATCACACGATACCAATTACCCGTTTTTTTAACTTGGCTTTCTAATCCTTGGAAGGCTATTTTAGCTTTTAAAGATTCTGCATCCCCTTGTTGTCTAAACGAACCACACTGCATTTGATAAGGTTGAGTTGATTTTTGTTGTTCAGGGATCTCTACTTTAACCTCTTTGGTTTTTAATATATCAACGTAATCCCACTGCGGTTGAGGTTTTTCAGGCAGAACTTCTTCATTTTTGACCGTTGCTTTTTTAGGTTTTACTTGAGCAGTCGGTTTATCGACAGCAAAAACAAAATAGCCAATAAAAGCGATTAACACGAGCGCAAAAAAACAAGCAATATATGGAAACCCTTGTTGATTAGGTTTACGTTTATTACTTCTTTTTTTCGCCCCGCGTTTAGCGGGTTTTCTTCGTGTTACCTTGGCCATTATTACATACGTTCCAATGTGTTAATGCCTAACAGCGCTAAACCTTGTTGTAGCGTTTTAGCCGTTAAACCAGCCAGTTTTAAACGGCTTTGTTTTTGTGTTTCATTTTCAGCAATTAATATTGGGCAAGCTTCGTAAAAGCTTGAGAATAAACCGGCTAACTCAAACAGGTAAGCACATAAGAAGTGTGGCATGCCTTGCTGACCCACTTGATCAATAATTTCATTAAACTGCATCAGCTTATTAGCTAAGTCGATCTCTTTTTCTTCAGTAAAAGAAACGTCTGCAGTAATGCTATTTAATTCGATCCCAGCTTTATTAAAAATACTTGCAACACGAGTGTAAGCATATAATAAATAAGGAGCAGTATTGCCTTCAAAACTTAACATGCTGTCAAAGCTAAAGGTATAATCACTGGTACGATTTTTTGATAAATCCGCATATTTCACAGAAGATATACCAACAACTGATGCGATATGGCGTAATTCATCTTCTGCCATATCTTGATTCTTTTCTTTTACTAATTGATAAGCTCGTTGTTCTGCTTCTGTTAGTAAATCAGCTAATTTAGGCGTTGAACCTGCACGTGTTTTAAAGGGTTTGCCATCTTCACCCATTACAGTACCAAATGGCATATGTTCAAGTGTCGTGCCTGCTTTAACAAAATCTGCTAAGCGTGCCACTTCAAATACTTGTTGGAAATGTAATCCTTGGCGTGCATCTACAAAGTATAAAACGCGATCGGCATTTAATACTGATTGACGGTAACGAATCGCTGCTAAATCAGAAGTAGCATATAAAAATCCGCCATCTTTTTTCTTAATAATAACTGGAAGTGGTTCACCTTCTTTATTTTTGAAGTCATCTAAGAAAACACATTTAGCACCTTGGCTTTCTTGTAATAGGCCTTTTTTTTCTAAGTCACTTACTACAACGCTTAGGTCTTTATCGTAAGCACTTTCACCGTGGACATCATCTAACGTTAAGCTGACACCTAAACGGTCATATGCTTCTTGGCAATGTGCAATACTAATATCTTTAAATTCTTTCCATAATGCTAAGCATTCGCTATCGCCACTTTGTAATGCAACCACTAAATCACGAGCACGGTTAGCAAAGTCTTCTGATTCATCAAAACGGCCTTTTGCTGCACGATAGAATACTTCTAGGTTAGCAAGGTTTTTATTAATTTCTTCGCCTCTTGCACGTAACTCTTCCATATATGCTAATAGCATACCGAATTGAGTTCCCCAATCACCAACATGGTTTTGACGGACAACATTGTGTCCTTGAAACTCTAGTGTACGGGTTACTGAGTCACCGATAATTGTTGAACGTAAATGACCTACGTGCATTTCTTTGGCAAGGTTAGGTGATGAGTAGTCGATAACTACCGTTTGCGGTGTCTTCGTTAATTCAACATTTAAACGCTCATTAGCAAAAGCACTATCGATTTGTTTTTCGATGTAATGTGGGTTGATGAAAAAGTTAATAAAACCAGGCCCTGCAATTTCTGTTTTAATCACTAATTCTGAAGCCGGTAAGTTTTTCACAATTAGCTCGGCAAGTGCGCGCGGGTTCTGTTTTGCTGGTTTTGCTAGCATTAATGCTAAGTTATTAGCAAAGTCGCCATGTGATTTGTCTTTGGTGCGATCAATGGTTATACGGGGTTGAACATCGGCAGGTAAAATTTGTTGTGTCTGTAAAGAAGCAACTGCTTGTTCAAGTAGGGTTTGGATTAATGCTTTCATGGGTAACTCACCAATTGATTCGACAAATAAAGTAGTCAGATTCTACCGTTTATCGTTGGTGAAGACTAGCGAGGAAGTTAATAACAAGCCTTAAAAGTCCAATATGAGGAAGACTTTTAATATTAGCGGCAGATGAAGCTATAAGTACTCAAATTCATGACTGGCGATGACAACTTGATACAACATTTCTTCCTCTTTACTGGTTAATTGTCCGATAGCTGTTTCTGCTTCTAAAGTTGGGCTGTTATTAGCAACCGCTTTCATTGCTTCAATTAATTGCATATCTAATTGAATTGCTAAGGTCACTATGTCTTCTAGCTCTAAATCTGTTTTCAGTTCAAGGTCTTTACAGCGTTGTGGAAAGCTTTGGTCGAAGAAGTTATCTAGCAGGGTGTCTAATAAACTAACGGGAGCGAGTTTAATATATTGATGTAAATTTAAGTGAGAGATCTGCTCTCTGTTTTTCATGTATTCTAACAATAATTTCGTTTTTCGATCGCAGGCTTCTACACCCAATCGCTGATAAAGATCGGCTAAGGCTTTATGGCAGTCTTCAATATAAACTAAAAAGTCTTTGATTAGTTTAGAACGCATAATTCACTCCCTGTATTATGTGCTTAGCGTAACTATTAAAAATAGGCACTAAACCAGTGTAATTAGTTTTTATTTTTTAGCATGTTATAAAGATCAAAACTGCTTGTTTATTGAATCATAATCACAGTTTTGATCTTGCTTCAGCTTTTTTGATTACATTTAGATAAAAGCACCAACGTCGATAAGCGTTATACTCGCGCTACATAGTAAAATCGAGACATTCATGCCCGTTATCAAGCAAGACGCATTATTTAGCCAAAAATTTGGATACTAGCGTTGATTATATGACCTCTAAACGAGCATAGGTTGTCATCAACCATTTACTACCCACACCCATAAAGTGGACTTGTAAACGACTATTTTCACCACTACCTTCCTGCGCTGTAATCGTCCCTTCTCCAAACTTGGGGTGCATCACTTGTTGTCCTAGTTTGAATCCCTGAATATCTTGAGTAATGGCTAGCTTGGGCTTCTGTATAACCGGTTGCGCTCTACGAACTTGAGTTTTTAAACGAATATATTCGATATTTTCTTCTGGAAGCTCACTAATAAAACGCGACGGTGCATGAAATTTTTCTTGTCCATACAAACGGCGGCTTTCTGCATGACAAAGTGTTAATTTCGTCATTGCTCGTGTTAAGCCTACATAACATAAGCGGCGTTCTTCGGCCATTCGTGTTTCATCGGTAGCTGATTGCTGCCCAGGGAACATGCCTTCTTCTACTCCAACAATAAATACCTGCGGAAACTCTAACCCTTTAGCTGCATGCATAGTCATTAATTGCACTGCATCTTCAAACTCATCGGCTTGATTATCACCTGATTCTAAAGCTGCGTAAGCTAAAAAGGCAGTCAACTCTTCCATCTCTTGCTCTTCTTCTGGAATAACAAATCCTTTAGTCGCTGAGACTAATTCTTGTAAATTCTCGATTCGGCTACGGGATTTCTCTCCTTTTTCAGCTTCATACATCGCCTCTAAACCTGAGTGTTTATTGATGTGATCCACCATTTGGAATAAAGGTAATTCTGAGGTTTCATTTTTAAAGCGGTTAATTAAAGTTAAGAAACCACTTAATGACGCCTTAGCAGCAGGACTTAATTGTTTGTTTTCAATTAAGTATTGGCTAGCTTGCCATAGCGTATAACCTTGCTCACGGGCACAAATTCTTATTTTATCTAAGCTAGTATTACCTATTTTTCGTTTAGGCTTATTAACAATTCGTTCGAATGCTGCGTCGTCTTGATGGTTATTCATTAATCGTAAATAGGCGATGCTGTCTTTAATTTCCAAGCGGTCGAAGAAACGTTGCCCGCCATAGATATGGTAAGGAATTTGCTGTGCCATTAATTGTTCTTCAAATAAACGCGATTGAGCATTGCTGCGGTATAAAATGGCACATTCGCTGAGTTTGTTACCTGCCTTTTCCCATGTTTGCAACTGGCTGGTGACATAACGCACTTCATCATAATCATTGAAGGCACTATAGATGGATATTGGCTCGCCATCATCCCCGTCAGTCCACAGAACTTTTCCTAAACGATCGCTGTTATTTTGAATTAATTGATTTGAGGCTTTTAGGATATTGCCTGTAGAGCGATAATTTTGCTCTAAACGAATAGTAACGGGTGACGTTTTCTCTTTTAAAAAACGTTGAATATTTTCAATATCTGCGCCACGCCAACCGTAGATGGACTGATCATCATCACCAACAATGGTTAGGTAATTATTGTTATCAGTTAATAGTGTTAACCAAGCGTATTGTAATTTGTTCGTATCTTGAAACTCGTCAACTAAAACATGTTGAAAACGCTGTTGATAATGAAGCAATAGTGCGGCGTTATTTAATAATAACTCATGCGCTCGCAATAATAATTCTGCAAAGTCCACTAATCCAGCTAATTGGCAAGCGGCTTCATAGGCTTGATAGACTTGCAAGCGATGCTTATCTTGTACGCCAAAACCTGGGTCGATATGTTTAGCACGTAACCCTTCGTCTTTTTTATCGTTGATATACCACTGCAGCTCTTTTGCAGGGTAATACTTCTCATCTAACCCTAAGCTTTTGATTATGCGCTTAACCATCTTTTGTTGGTCATCACTATCAATAATTTGGAACTGCTCGGGTAAGTTTGCTTCTTGATGATGCAAGCGCAATAAACGATGGGCAATACCGTGGAAAGTACCAATCCACATACTGCCAATTTGCTGTGGGCAAATGTCAGCAATACGTCCACGCATCTCTTTTGCTGCTTTGTTAGTAAAGGTAACCGCTAAAATACCGTAGGTAGGTATTTGATTAACTTGCATAAGCCATGCGATTCTATGGGTTAAAACACGTGTTTTACCACTGCCGGCGCCGGCTAACACCAGCATATTTTGTTCTGGTGCTGATACGGCAGCGCGTTGATGATCATTTAAATCATCGATAAGGTAAGATACGTCCATAAAAATGCCTGTTTATTTATTCAGTAGAAAGGAACTATACCGAAACATCGCATAAATGTGAATATTCTATGTTTTAGTATATGCCAAAGAACCTCTGCTGAAATACCGTGGTAATGATTATTGATAGTCGCTGAGCTATTAACCTGAACGATAAATAGCGGGCTATAAAATAGTTAATAAGTCTTGTAGGTCGGTCATTTCCAAAGTCGGTAGTAACTTGGCACGATCAAGTTTTGTATGGTTAGGGTTAAACCAAACTGCTTGTGCTTTATTATTTTGTGCCCCATATACGTCTGAGATCAAGTGATCACCCACGTGTAATATGTCCTCTACCTTGATATCTAACTTTGATGCTGCTTGTTGAAACATATCTAAATGTGGTTTGCTGCGTAATCCATTGCCCGCTTTTATTACAAATTTAAATTTATCATGGAGACCGATCTGTTCCACATTCACGTTACCATTGGTTAATGCGATGACAGGGTAATGCAATGCGAGTTGTTGTAATAATTTAATACTTTTTTCGGGCACCGTGAAATCACTGCGTAATTGCAGAAATACCTGTAATGCACTATCGGCATACTTAATAGCATTAACCATTGCAATACCATAAACCACCATGATGCGTTGAATTATTTCTTTACGCCATAGCGATACATCATGTTGTAATGCCGGATTTTCTTTTACCAGTAAATCTCTATATAACCCCCATTTACGGGCATCTAACTCTGCTAATTGCTGATAGGTTGTACGCAAATAGACAAGGAAGTCTGCTTCCGCCTTTATGATGATCGGATGGTTGTCATATAAGGTGTCATCCAAATCAAAGCTAATTGCTTTGAAAGGGCGAAGGGGTCTATAAAATTTCATTTTTATCCCTGTTAATAATATTATTTTTTACGCTTAGCGCGAGGGTGTGCTTTGTCATACACTTCTGCTAAATGTTGAAAATCTAAATGCGTATAAATTTGTGTAGTGGCTAGGTCAGCATGCCCTAATAAGGTTTGTACTGCTCGTAGATTACCACTGGATTCCAACATGTGCGTTGCAAATGAATGGCGCAATTTGTGAGGATTAACGTGGCTTGGTAATGCCTGCTGTAGTCCCCATTTTTCCATCCGCATTTGCACACTACGCGCTGAAATTCGTTTTTTTTGTTTGGATAAAAAGAGTGCTTTTTCACCGGCTTCCGCAAACTCAGGTCTGATCTTTAACCATAGTTTAATAGTGATAACGGCACTTTTAGTGATAGGTAATAAGCGCTGTTTACTTCCTTTACCGGTGACCATTATCTCTTTTTCCGATAACTTTATATCTTTTAAGTTAATACCCACTAACTCACTTAACCTTAACCCAGAAGAATACATGAGTTCCATCATACAATGATCTCGAATGGTAAGTGGATCATCGCCATCAATATCTAATAGCTGATCCATATCGTCGACACTGATGTTTTTAGGTAGCGGCTTATCTAATTTTGGGGCTGCAACACCTTTAGCGGGATTAAAGGTGAGTTGATCGTTCTTAACTAGGTATTCTAGAAAAGAGCGTAATGCAGAAAGTTTGGTGGCAATGGAGCGTGCTTTAATACCATTTTGATGTAACTGTTTAGCTAATAAGCGTACTTGGTGTGTATCAAGCTGTTGCCATGTTTGTATATTTTGAAGCTTTAATAATGCAATAAACTCATTAAGATGGCGTTGGTAGTTATTGATAGTGACAGGGCTTAAGCCACGTTGGCTAGCAATATGTAATAAATAGCGTTGTGTATCTGGCAATAAGGAGCTCATGGTCAATCCTAGATAATAAAAAAGTGCATAAGCCAATTCTCAAATGAATTAACCGTGCACTTTTTAATATCGTTGTTTTAGCATTACATCATTAGAGTAAATGTTATCGATGGTGCGTTATAAAATAATAACAGAATCTGTTTATATTTGAATTTGCCCATCAAACACAAACTCAGCGGGACCACTCATGCGCACACTTTGTCCTGGCTGCCAAAAAAATCGGAGCTCACCACCGGGTAATTCAATACGACAATGTGTATCTAATTTACCTTGTAATTGACCAACCACAGCTGCCGCACAAGCGCCGGTGCCACAAGCTAAGGTTTCACCTACGCCACGCTCCCATACGCGTAGCTTTGCAAAATCACGGTCTATTATTTGTAAAAAACCAACATTCACTTTGTTTGGAAAGCGTTCATGTACTTCTAGTAAAGGGCCCAATGTTTCAACTGGTGCTGTCTTTATATCATCAACAAGTACAACGCAGTGTGGGTTACCCATTGAAACCACGCCACATAGCACTGTGTGGTCTTCAACACGTAGAATATATGTTTTTTCTTCTTTCTGTGCTTCAAAAGGAACTTTTGCTGGCTCTAAAATAGGCTTGCCCATGTCCACAATAATATTGCCATCTTGTTCTATTTTTAGCTGAATTTTACCCTTTGCAGTACTGACGTTAATCACCCGTTTGTGGGTTAATCCTTTTAATTTAACAAAACGCGCAAAACAACGAGCACCATTACCACATTGTTCTACTTCACTACCATCAGCATTAAAGATGCGGTAATGAAAGTCTAAGTCTGGATCATAGGGAGGTTCAACCATTAATAATTGGTCGAAGCCTATGCCAAAGTTACGATCTGCTAATTTGCAGATCGTCTCTTTAGATAGAAAGACATTTTGCGTGACATTGTTAATAACCATAAAGTCATTACCCAAGCCGTGCATTTTAGAAAATTCAATATTCATCTTCGCTCTACTTTTACCAATAAAACCTATTAAAATAGGGAGTTAAGACTCCCTGAGATAGCGCATAAGTTATAACTAAGGTAAAACATGCTCACCGCGCCATAGCTCAATGTGTTTTTCACGCTGGCGGACAACAAAGGCTTTATCACCATCAACCATTATTTCTGCTGGGCGACAACGCGAGTTGTAATTTGAACTCATGGTTGCACCGTAAGCGCCTGCACTACGGATCACTAAATGATCGCCTTCTGCAATGGTTAGTGGACGATCTTTACCTAAAAAGTCACCGGTTTCACAGATCGGACCAACAATATCGTAAACTCGACTTGGACGTGTTTCAGGATCGTTTAATTTATTATTAAGCGGAATGATATTTTGCCACGCACTGTATAATGCAGGACGAATTAAATCATTCATAGCAGCATCAACAATCGCAAAGTTCTTATGGTCGTTTAATTTTAAGAACTCAACTTTAGTCACTAAAATACCAGCATTGGCCATGATTGCACGGCCTGGTTCGAAAATAAGTTTGAGTTTACGGCCGTTCATACGCTCAATAATAGCGTGCATGTATTGTGCTGGCTGTGGCGGTGTTTCGCCATTATATGGAACGCCTAAGCCGCCCCCTAAATCCAAGTGTTCGATTGTAATACCCTGTGTTGCTAGGCTATCAATTAAGATAAGGAGTTTATCTAATGCTTCTAAGAATGGTTCAATTTCAGTTAGTTGAGAACCAATGTGACAATCTACACCTTTTACTTCCAAGAAAGGCAATTCATTAGCAATATTATAAACCGTCGATGCTTGTTCTATTTCAATACCAAATTTATTTTCTTTTAATCCCGTAGAAATATAAGGGTGCGTACCTGCATCAATATTTGGATTAATTCGAATCGAAATAGGGGCTTTCTTGTTTAAACAGCCAGCGACTTCATTAATACGGTACAACTCAGAGATAGATTCAACATTGAAACAATGGATCCCTGCTTGTAATGCAGTCGATATTTCAATTTCAGTTTTGCCTACACCAGAGAAAACAACTTTTTTAGGGTCTCCGCCGGCTTGAATAACACGCAATAACTCACCAACCGATACAATATCAAACCCTGAACCCAAGCGAGCCATTAGATTAAGTACACCTAGGTTTGAGTTTGCTTTAACTGCGTAACAAATTAAATGAGGATGAGATCCCGCTGCATTATCAAAAGCTTTCCAATGACGCTCAATAGTCGCTCGAGAGTAAACATACGCAGGCGTACCTGATTTCTTGATGATATCTTCAATTGCAGTGTCTTCGACTAATAGACGGCCATCGCTATGGTAATTAAAATGATCCAATTTGAAATCCTTTTGTTGATTCTGTAGTTTATTGGTTATTGTCACTGCCTTCATGCATGTTTTATTGTGAAGTATTTAAGGCATCTGTTGTTTCTGCTTCGGTTGCATTGGTTTGCACTGGTTGTTCTTTAGGTGCAGGTGGCGCTTCTCTATAAAGTGGGCCTTTCATGCCACAACCTATCAATAAACTTGAAAAAAGCAGGGCTATTAACGATAAATTCAGTTTTTTCATACCTTCTCCTAGTTAAATATTTTTAGCCCTCTATAATCGCATTTCATCGGTAAAAAGCAAAGGAGAAGTAAATGACGGATAGCGAATTTCTTGAATTAGCGGATATGTTGTACCAAAAAATCGAAGATAACATTGAAGCATCAGGCGCTGATATAGATTATGACCAAAATGGTGCTTTGCTAACTTTAGAGTTTGAGAATAGAACTAAGTTGATTATTAATCGCCAACAACCATTGCATCAAGTGTGGTTAGCTACATTAGAAAATGGGCATCATTATGATTTTAAGGATGGCTTCTGGATTGATGACCGAAGTGGGGCGGAATTTTTAAGCTTCTTATCTGCTGCGATCACTAAGCAATCAGGTGAAAAAATAATTTTTGAATAGCTTCAAAAACTAATCTGAATCGCTTCTGATTAGTTTTTTGTATTGCATAACGCGAAGGTTGTCATTTAAGTAGTCATTATTAAATCACTATTTTAAATAGTAAAAGCGGTCATTAAATATGTTTAAACTTTTTTTCGGTTACCCTTTTGTTTTCTTGGTGTGCTTTTGGCTCGCCAGTGATGTTGAAATAACAACTTCATTAAAAGCATTTAAGCACAGTCATTTTTCGATTCAATTTCCAAAAGCGAGTTTAAGGGCTGAACAATCAGAACCTTGGTTTGAGTTTTATTGGCCGATGGTTGAGCAAGAGAATGAGCAAAAAAAATATACGATACCTCTAGAGGATAAATAATGAATACAGTTGTCTTTCCAGGATCATTTGATCCCGTTACTAATGGCCACCTTGATCTTATTACTCGTGCGAGTTGTTTAGCTGATCGGGTGATTGTTGCGGTGGCTATCAATAGTAGCAAAAAGCCTTGGTTTGATTTACAAACCCGTTGTAATTTGCTTTTCGAAGCCACTAAACACCTTAATGGTGTCGAGATTGTGCCATTCAACGGTTTGCTGGCGGAGTTTGCAAAAACGCATCAAGCACAGGCATTAATTCGTGGTATTCGTGGTGGGACTGATGCTGATTATGAAATTCAATTGTCGCAAGTAAATCACACCCTCAATCCTGAATTAGAGACTATTTTATTACCTGCGCATGCTCGAACTGCTTTTATATCTTCAACCATCGTTAAAGAAGTCTTTAAACATCAAGGTGATATTAGCTTATTAGCACCAGCATGTGTGCAACAAGCATTTATCGACCAACAGTAAAAACGCTGTTATTTTTCTAAAAGTCCCAACTAGAATCAGCTCATTTGGGACTTTTATCTCTTTTTGTATCATTTCTCTATGACAATGCTGTTAAGCATTGTCATAGTTGCATACACTGCTTCTAGCTATACCAATTCCGCTAGTTGATTAATATTGTTGGTAAAAATGCATCACTTCTGCCTTAAGTTGATTCATTTTCTCTGCTCTATATTTGATCGCATACTCAGGCATATTGGTATTATAAAAATTAAACCAGAGACCTTTGTAATGACAAAGGTCTCTTCTGTTTTAATCAGGTTCTGAAAATTACTTATCGTGCTGGTGGTCGACCCCATCTTCAATAGTAGATAGTAAACACCAAGTCACTTGATACATAAAAAAGGAATGATTATGAGAACAAGCGTTAAGCCGATCATATTGGCCACTCTTTTCAGTGCTGCTCTTTGGGGATGTGCTTCTGCTCCACAACAACAATGGCAAGCCGATAAAAGCTACGATTTAACCGTACTACATACTAACGATCATCATGGTCGCTTTTGGCAAAATCGCCATGGCGAGTATGGTATGGCTGCGCGTAAAACCTTAATTGATCAAATTCGTCAAGAAGTTGAAGGGGCAGGAGGTAGTGTTTTATTACTCTCGGGCGGTGATATCAACACAGGAGTACCAGAGTCTGACTTACAAGATGCAGAGCCAGATTTTAAAGGCATGAGTATGATTGGTTATGATGCAATGGCATTAGGTAACCATGAATTTGATAATCCGTTATCTGTACTTGAAAAACAGGGACAGTGGGCAAACTTCCCAATGCTGTCGGCGAATATCTATAATAAAAAAACAGGTCAGCGTTTATTCCAGCCTTATCAGGTTTTTGTTAAACAAGGAGTAAAGATCGCAGTTATAGGGTTAACAACAGAAGACACGGCTAAAATTGGTAATCCAGAATACATTAGCGGTATTGACTTTCGTGACCCAAAAATAGAAGCCGCTAAGGTTATCGTTGAACTTGAAAAAAATGAACAACCCGATTTGATTTTTGCTGTCACGCATATGGGGCATTATCAAGATGCAGGCTTTGGTGTTAATGCACCTGGAGATGTCACTCTTGCTCGTTCATTACCAGCAGGTGCACTTGATATGATCGTGGGTGGGCACTCACAAGAGCCTGTCTGTATGGAGAGTGTGAATGTTGCTAATAGTCAATTTAAACCCGGTGACGACTGTGTACCAGACAAACAAAATGGTACCTACATTGTCCAAGCTCATGAGTGGGGTAAATATGTTGGACGCGCAGATTATAAATTTAAAAACGGCGAACTAGCATTAGTCAGTTACCGCTTAATTCCTGTTAATTTAGTGAAAAAAGTAAAAGTGGATGGCGAATCAAAACGTGTTTTGATTCAATCACAGATCACACAAGATCCAGCACTTTTAGCATTTTTGGCTCCTTACCAAGAAAAAGGTCAGGTTGAGTTGAATAACCAAGTAGCCGAAATTAATGGCAAACTTGAAGGTGACCGTAATGTGGTACGTTTTAAACAAACCAACCTTGGTCGATTAATTGCTAAAGCACATAAAGAAAGAGCTAAGGCAGATTTTAGTGTGATGAATTCTGGTGGTGTGCGTGATTCAATCGAAGCGGGTAGCGTTACCTATAAAGATGTTTTAAAAGTACAACCTTTTGCAAATCAATTAACGTACGTTGATATGAAAGGTGCTGAAGTCATAGAATATCTTAATGCAGTTGCAACTAAACCTGTTGATACAGGCGCCTATGCTCAATTCTATGGCATTAGTATGGTTGTTAGTAAGACCTCTGTAAGTGAAGTGAAAATCCACGGAAAAGCCATTGATTTAATGCAAACGTATCGCTTCACCATTCCAAGTTTTAATGCAGCTGGTGGTGATGGGTACCCTAAAATTACAGATCATTCAGGCTTTGTAAATACTGGATTTGTAGATGCTGAGGTATTAAAAGATTATCTTGAGTCACATACACCTTTAAACGTTTCGGATTATGATGCTGCAGGTGAAATTAATTATAAATAATCTATTCAGATAGATAATAAAAGGCCTTGTTGCATAGCTTAATTATTTACAGGAGCTGCAACAAGCCTTTATTTTTTTAATGTTGGCAGTGACTACAATAGACACTGTTTCTGGCTGCTAATTTCACTGATGTTAATGGCTTATCACAGCTGGGACATAATTCCCCTGTTTTACCGTATACATGTAATGTTTGTTGAAAATAGCCTGGTTTACCATCTCCTCCAACAAAGTCTTTTAATGTTGTTCCACCTTGTTTAATTGCTTCTTCTAATATTTTTTTAATGGCAATAACTAATCGTTGATAACGCTTTAAACTAATATTATTGGCCGCTCTAATGGGGCTTATTTTTGCATTAAATAAGGCTTCCGTTGCGTAAATATTACCTACACCAGTCACCACTTTTTGTTCCATAATAAATTGCTTAACCGGTATTTTTCTATTTTTAGCTTGCTCATAAAGCATTTCTGCCGTGAACTCCTCGGACAATGGTTCTGGACCTAGTATGCTTAATAAAGGACATTCTTGTGGTGCTTCGCCTAACCATAAAATGGCACCAAAGCGTCTGGGATCGGTATAGCGCAATAAACAATGCTGAAACTCAAAATCAACATGGTCATGTTTTTGAGGCTCGTCACCCAATTTGCAAATACGCAAACTACCAGACATACCAAGGTGGATCAGTAAGGTGCCATTTTCAAAGCGTAGCAATAGATATTTAGCTCGTCGGTCTACTGCTAGTAAAACTCTATTTCTTAATAGGACTAATAAGTTACTAGGAATTGGCCAACGTAATTGATGATGGCGGAGTATCACACCACATATTTTTTGATCAACAATATGTGGGCTAATGCCTCGACGACTAGTTTCTACCTCTGGTAATTCTGGCATTTTGATCTCGTTATTAAATAAAATTAATTAAAACCCTAGATTCGCATAATAAGTGCAATTAATAAAATTAGTTAATGCTAAAAGGAAATAATATGAAGAATATTCCTACTTGGGCGATCGTAATGATTGGGTTGGTGTTTAATATATCATCCGCATTAGTGACACATTTTTTTATTGAAGAAAAAAACGAAAAGTTATCCGCACTTAATATGCGTGCTTCTGAAAACAGTAATCAAATTGAATTGTTGTGGTCTCAAATGGAAGCCATTGAACAAAAAAGAGATACCTTATTATTGTTAACTCAACAGGGGGAAATTAAACCTTCTCTGATACCTGTATTATCTTCTATTTTTTCCGCTCATCTACAACGTAAACTTAGCATCATAGAATTAAATGATTTTCAGTTTGTAAATAAAGAAATCAATCAATACCAGCACCTTATAAGAGAGCAGATCGATCAACGCTTTTTAACCAATCTAGATTATAAAGAGAGAGAAGGTGCATATAAAAAATCTATATCGAGTTTACGAAATTGGTCTATTTTTTTACAAATGATCGGTCTATCACTGATACTTGCACGAGATTTAAGCCGTAAATCATAATTAATTAAGTTTCGAATTTAATTAAAAATACAGTCAATTTTTTTACTAGAAGGCTACTGACCTAAAAATTGTGCTAGCTGTTTAGCAGGCAATGACAGAAAAAGCTGTTCATCGACTTGTAAAATATACTGGTCATCTTGCTGCTGGTGGAGTTGCACAATAATCGGTTGTATCTGTTCAGCGACAAAAAATTTAATAATAAAGCTTGAAGTAGGTAAGCTTTGGAGCGTTAACACATCAAGAGGAACTGTTTGCCAGTTATTCACTATCTTCTGCAGTTGTTCACTGGAAATGCCTCTATTGGGCTTACTTTGCCAATTTCGGCCTACACGAGTTATCACATAATCAGGAGTGTCAATTTCTACAATGGTTAAGTCATTAGCAATGACATGACGCTGCGATGTTTTGGAAGATAAACGTAATTCTTGGCTGAAGTTAAAGATGAAGATGATCAGCAAAACACCAAAAATAAGTACATTATTCCAGCCTTTTTTGGATAAACGCATGCTAATTCCTTTTTTGTAGGTATAAAAAAACCCAGTATAAACTGGGTTTTTTTAAGGTTAAATCAAAATTACTTGATTTTACCTTCTTTGTAGATAACGTGTTTACGTACTACAGGGTCAAACTTTTTGATTTCAAACTTTTCAGGCATGTTCTTTTTATTTTTATCAGTAGTATAAAAATGACCAGTGCCAGCGCTTGAATTTAAACGAATTTTATCACGCATTTGTAAGCTCCTTAAACTTTAACGCCATTAGCACGGATATCAGTTAAAACTGAATCAATACCTTTTTTGTCGATGATACGCATACCTTTAGTAGTTAGGCGTAATTTAACAAAACGGTTCTCACTCTCAACCCAAAAACGGTGTGTTTGTAGGTTAGGTAAGAAACGACGTCGTGTACGGTTCTTCGCGTGTGATACATTGTTACCAACAGCTGGACGCTTGCCTGTAACTTGACATACTCTAGACATGTCGAAATCTCCAAAAATATTAGTTTTACTCGAGCAAAATAGTCGAACACCTTTTTTAGCCGTCGCCAAAGGCGTCGAGGGCGCATTTTATACATGATTGAGATTAAAAGATCAACAATTGTGACAATAAATGCTTTAAATCCACCCTTTTTCCGCAAATGAGGTGTATTTTCCATCACCAATGATGAAATGGTCCAATATTTTAACATCAATTAATTGCAGTGTATTCACTAGTTTTTCAGTTATTTTTTTATCTGATTCACTAGCCGTTGGATCACCTGAAGGATGGTTATGGACTAAAATGACGGCTGCAGCATTTTCCTGCAATACTTTTTGCACGATAACACGTGGATGTACATTGGCACTATTGATCGTTCCAAAGAAAAATTCGTGAAAGCGAATAACTCGATGTTGGCTATCTAATAATAATGCGGCGAAGACTTCATAGGGGTAATCCCGCATTTTTGCATTTAAAAATTGTTGTGTTTGTGCCGCGCTGGTTAAAGGGTCTCCTTTCATCAAAGGTTCTTGTAAATAACGACGTGACATTTCTAGTACGGCCTGCAATTGTACATATTTAGCTTGCCCTAATCCTTTATGTACACAAAAATCGCTTTCAGAGGCTGAAAATAAAGCGCGCAAAGACCCAAAATCAGTTAATAATTGACGAGATAAAGTAACAACATCGATTCCTTGGCAACCAGTACGCAAAAAAATAGCTAATAATTCACTATCAGTTAAACTATTTGCACCTTGCTGAATTAATTTTTCACGCGGCCTCTCTTGTTTTGGCCATTGTTTTATTGATGTCAAATCTGAATACCTCAATAAAAGATAAGAGCCTTAAATCTAGTTGAAGTTGTCACATATTGCGTAATATTTTTATGCTATTGTAACGCCCATTTTTTTATTATTTTTGTTGAGAAGCTTATGTTGTCAATATTACCCCTTGAAGGGAAAAAGATACTGTTGGGTGTTTGTGGTGGGATTGCTGCTTACAAAAGTGCTGAATTAACCCGTCGTCTGATTGATCAAGGCGCGCAAGTTCGCATTGTAATGACTGCTTCAGCTAAACAGTTTATTACCCCTTTAACAATGCAGGCTGTTTCCGGGCATGTCATTTACGATGATTTGTTAGATCCCCAAGCAGAAGCCGGTATGGGGCACATTGAATTAGCCAAATGGGCTGATTTAATTTTAATTGCCCCAGCCACTGCTAATGCGATTGCTCGTTTACGCGCTGGCATGGCCGATGAGTTGCTTACAACGTTATGTTTAGCGAGTCCATCGCCTATTGCGATTGCTCCTGCCATGAATCAACAGATGTATTTAGCGGCTGCAACCCAAGAAAACTTAAAGGTATTAAAAGCACGTGGGTTACATATATGGGGGCCCGCTCAAGGCTTACAAGCGTGTGGAGATGTTGGTCCTGGTCGCTTACTTGAAGTTCCTGACTTGGTTCAATTATGTTGTGATTTTTTTGCGCCTGCGGATCAATCTTTAGCAGGTGTTAATATTGTGATCACTGCGGGACCAACCCAAGAAGCGATCGATCCTGTGCGTTATATTAGTAATCATAGCTCTGGAAAAATGGGCTTTTCACTGGCGCAGGCTGCGTTAAATATGGGCGCTAATGTGACCGTAATTGCTGGACCAGTTCAATTAACTCTACCTTCTAGTATTAAACGTATAGATGTAAAAAGTGCGATTGATATGCATCAAGCTGCACTTGCTTCAATTGTTGATGCAGATATATTCATTGCTTGTGCTGCAGTGGCTGATTATCGTGCACAGCAAGTCCATGACGAAAAAATGAAGAAGCAAAGTGATACTGACTCAATCACATTAACCTTGGTTAAAAATCCAGATATTATTGCTGATGTGGCGATGGCAGTTAATCGTCCTTTTTGCGTGGGCTTTGCTGCTGAAACAAATGATGTAGAGGCTTATGCATTAGGTAAATTGCAACGTAAAAATTTAGACTTAATTGCTGCTAATGATGTTTCAATAAGTGATCAAGGGTTTAATAGCGATAATAATGCATTGACTGTTTTTTCTAAAAAACAACGTTTTGATATTGCATTAAGCAGCAAGAAAGAAGTTGCTATTCAACTACTTAAAGTTATTAGTGAGCAGTTTAAATCTTCTTCTCAAGACCCTAGTAACGACACAAATTAAACTTACTTGTTGCTAAAACAAGTGATGCGTTTTTTTAGTTTTATCGTAATAGGGCCTAAGTTATATTTCAACATCGTTGAGTTAGACAGAAATTGCAATTCATATAGCTGCCCATCGCTATTGCGCTTTTAGTGGTTTGGCCATAAACATAGCGTAAACTAATGGATTTAATGGCTTTGTTGCACCCATAGTTAATTAGCGTTCAAGCTAATAACCACTAGATGATGCCGTTAGTTTTTAATTATTATAAAAATAGTAGTGACGTGGGGTGAATATTTTTGAGGAAACAGATCGTGGTAAAAGTGGCGTTGTGCATTCAGATAGATAGTTACAAAAAAGATATTGATAATAACAATAAAAAGAAAAGTAAAAATAACAAAGGAAGTTATTAAGATGGTTGCAAAAAACAATAATAAAAAAGCAAACCGAAAGGATGATATTTTAAGTGCGCTAGCTATTATGCTTGAAGGAAAACCGGGTCAACGTATCACAACGGCTAAATTAGCCGCAGAAGTAGGGGTGTCAGAGGCCGCCTTATATCGTCATTTCCCAAGTAAAGCACGCATGTTTGAGGGGTTGATTGACTTCACAGAAAGCGCTATTTTTAGTCATATCAATCTTATCAAAGAGCAAAAGAAAGATACCTTTGTGAGAATTGAACATATTGTGCATTTTTTGTTGGGCTTTGCAGAGCAAAATCCCGGTATTACACGTATTTTAAGTGGTGATGCATTGTTAGGTGAAAATGAACGATTACAACTTCGTATCGAACATGTTTTTTCTAAACTTGAAACCCAATTAAAACAAACGCTTCGCGAGCGTCCTACATCAGATGGTCAAAAATTTGATATGGATGAAGGTGTCTTAGCTAATTTGTTATTGGCTTATATAGAAGGTCGTATTAATCAATTTGTTCGTTCTCAATTTAAACAAAAACCAACTCAACATTTTAAAAGTCAATGGCTGTTTTTTCATAAGCAGTTATTACAAAGTTAATTAGAGGAGTCATACTATGTCACAGGAAGGAAGTGTTGCCTCGGCAGTTGATGCAGTTGCCAATACGATTGAACAAAATGTAGACGTAATAAACAACAGCGTAGAGTGGATTGCAGATAATCAAGAGCTTATTATTGCTTATGGTATGAATATTGTTTTTGCCATTGCAACACTTGTTTTAGGTCTGATGGTTGCTCGTTTTATCGCTGGCACATTACATAAGATTCTAACAAAGCGTAAGTTAGATAGTACGATCGTTGATTTTGTTTCACATATGGTACGTTATGTCATTATTGCATTTGTTGTTATTGCTGCATTAGGGCGAATTGGCGTTGAAACTACCTCCTTTGTAGCGATTATTGGTGCGGCTGGTTTAGCAGTTGGTTTAGCATTGCAGGGCTCTTTATCTAACTTTGCATCGGGCGTTTTGATTATTGCTTTGCGTCCATTTAAAGCTGGGGAATATATCGAAGCTGCAGGTACAGCGGGAGTTGTCGAATCTGTACAGATATTTTCAACAACATTAACTACCGCAGATAATAAGTATGTAGTGGTACCTAATTCAGCTATTTTAGGTGGCAATATAATCAATTATTCTCGTAAGCCTACTCGTCGTATTGATTTAATTATCGGAGTGAGCTATAACGCAGATTTAGCAAAAACAAAAGCCGTTTTAGAAGCTGTTATTAAAGCCAATGATGCGGTTTTAAAGTCTCCTGAACCCCAAGTTGCAGTCGCGGAGTTAGGTGACTCAAGCGTTAATTTAGTGGTTCGCCCATGGGTTAATGGACCTGACTATTGGCCTGTTCGTTTTGAATTGATGGAAGCGATTAAAAACGGCTTAGATGAAGCCGGAATCGAAATACCATTTCCACAGATGGATGTGCATATGGATAAATAGTGAATCACTATTATCAGAATAAAAAACCAGCTTTTTTAGGCTGGTTTTTTGTTTTTAGCGATGTCTATTTATTTGTCTTTCATTATTTTTAGTGTTTTACAATTAGAAATTTGCCATATTTAAGGACTTATATTGTGACCTTGAATATTTGAGAACAATTCATTTTGAGGAGTAATGAGCATATAAGTTTGATCTCGCCTACACTCTTTAATCATGATTCTCTGAATCAAGCTTAAAGTCCACAAAAAATATGTTGTGAATAGATAAGTGGTGTAGTATCTGCAGTAGCTAATTAATCAATAGCCAAATCATCAATAGATAATCCGTCAATAGATAATATCAGTCATTAAATAATGAGATAAAAATTGATAAGGTATAACATTAATAGCTGACAGTTGTTGGCTTAGTTAGTTATATCTAACCATTTATATTTATCCTATAATAAACCTTGATTGTTAAATGAAAAGAGAAATTATGCATAACCCATTCATACAGATTGCAGGATCAAAACGCAGCCTACATGTTCAAGTTGCACGTGAAATTGCACGTAAAATTTTATCTGGTGAAGCGGCTCAAAATGAGATTATTCCAAGTGAAATGGTCCTGTGTGAGCAATTTAGTGTTAGTCGTACAGCTTTGCGTGAAGCCATTAAATTATTAACTTCAAAGGGCTTATTAGAATCTAAACCTAAGGTTGGCACGCGTGTTAAAAGTCGAGACAATTGGAACTTTTTAGATGCTCAATTACTGGATTGGGTTATCGACCTTGGTGATAACGAAATCGTTTACCAAGAGTTTTTAGCGTTAAGAAAAGCCATTGAACCTGAAGCTGCGGCTCTTGCTGCAAAAAATGCAACGGCACAACAAAGAATTTTGTTATCTGCTACTTTTCAACAAATGGATTATATTTCTAAAAACTTCGATGCGCAAAAATGGATGGAAGTGGATATGGAGTTTCATCGTCTTGTTTTCTTATCAACGGGTAATAGCTTCTATTTACCGTTTGCTAACGTCTTATGTACCATGTTTAGAAGTTTTATCAGTCATTCTTCAGAGAAGGGCGGCACTTGTATTGGTGAGCATCGTGCCATTTATTCTGCCATTATGGCTGGTGATGCAGATAAAGCACGCGAAGCAAATGCTATTTTATTGAAAAACACTAATCATCGCCTTCCTACTAGTAATTAATATTACTTAGCTAATATTGCTTAACAAGTAGCGATAGCTGGCTAGTAACGAAGCAAAAAACCGCTGTTAGTTTATGACTAACAGCGGTTTTTTGCTTTGTATTAAGGTACTTAGCAATCGTAATAAATATCCATTGTATATTCTTCATTATTCATAGCTATTAACGCTTCGTGATCGAATCATTAAATATTGCTATAGGCCCAGTCCAGGTAATCGTTTCACCTTTAATGACCACACTATTTTGAGTATGTTTATCTACATCGGTAAGATTACTGACACAAACTTTAATATACTTATTATCAACTAAATTAATATTGATCACCGATGCATTGTTATTTGAATATAACACATCAATGGATACAACTTGTCCACGGGCATTTAGACTCGCTTCTATCGCTTCATTAAAGTAGCCGTGTGTTTCATACACATTGGCAAATAAGTGATTGGCTGCCTTTTGGCGAAGCATTAACATTGGCTCGTTACGTAAGTTGAAATCAGGATCATTTGCCCCAGTACGAGCAAAAATAACTTCACTGTCTTTATTGGCGCTGCTGATTAATGAATAGTAACTATTGCCCATTAACCAAGTGGTTAATGATGAGCCTTCTACTTTACCTTGACCAAGGTTCCAAAGATGTTGGTAACCATAGCCATCACCCACAGTGCTTAAGCTTTTATGTGCTTGATACTCAAAATTAGTACGGATGATTTGTCCGTTATAATGAACTGGGTAATCGTAGCAGTGCTCTTCTTCACTGATCATACGGAATAGATCGATAATAAGCGGTTTTTCAAACTCGGCTGACTCAAGCATGATCACGGTACGTTGTTGGTCAACACCGGTATAGAAATCACGTGCAAAAGCACTCATTGCTTGCAGCTTACCATCGCCTGTTTCATTAGACGCTTTATTAGATAATAGTGTGAAGTGTTTTTCGCCATTATGCTGTTGAGCAATCGCTGTACTACCTTGGTTTTGACTGATTTGATCAACTACTACGGTATTGTGTGCAATAGTTTGTTTACAGTAGCTTTTGTTTTCTGGAATGTAACGACCACCAAATTTAGGCTCGATGTTAACCCAACGACCGTAACCGTAATCATTAATGAATTCTTGATTATTGTTAAACAGACTTAGGTGTAAACCATCAAAATGTCCATGATCCAATGCAGAGTGAAGTTTTGCATCACTGCCATGTTGGCCATACCAAAGTAACGCCATGCTATCATCAGATTTAGCATCACGATGACGTAGAATGGTAACGCCACCGCATTCACCTTCTGCACCATCAGTTAAGTTTAAGCTACCCCAGTTAAAGTTAGGTACCTCTGCATTGTTCTGTAATGCATTCGAAAGGGTTGCACCAGTATTATGAACCCACACATGGGCTTGATGTTTAGCCATAGCCAGTAAGGTTTCATTTTGATCGTAACGGTCAAAACAGATGTTTGTTGCTAACAAAATACCAAGATCTTTAATATCCATGGTACGAGATGAGTCATTTAATGCGGGTAAGGTACCATCTGGGAATGCTGTTGACATAACAGCGTAAGCTGTTGTTTTAATAACCTCATTCTTTAGTTTATAAATGCCGACTTGTGGTTGGCGACGTTCAATTGTTTCTGCAAATAAGAAAATGGGACGTAACGAGAAGCGATGGTAATACGGACCTTCCATGTAGTAACCATCTGGCGAGAATAATTGTGTTAATTGGGCAATAAAACCACCCGAAACGCTATCACCTTTTAAGCCGTATAACGCTTTGTCTACCGTCGCTTGGTCATTGATGGCATAAGCACAAATACCTGCACTCGCCACTGACCAGAGACCGTGGTTATGAATGATATCGAAGTTTTCTGCATAGGTGACCACAAACATCTCAAGCATGACTTTGAATAAGTCATTTTCAATTAACTGTTGTTGATCTTCAGTTAATTTATGGCGAATACAAGAGTAAGCGCATGATGAATATAACATCCACATATTTTCGTTTAATGTTTGGTGAAACAAACGACCTGGTTTATTTGAGTCACGGCTAATGTTGAGCTCACGGTGTTTATAAACCTTTGCATATTCAACCAACATAGTTGTTGCGTAATCAAGGTAGCGTTTATCTTCAGTGATCAGGTATAAACGACCCGCCAAATCTAAATGAATGTAATTTTGCTTATGACGGTTATGTTCGTAACCGCCTGCTTCACCGTGTCCAGGAATTTCGATACCCATCGGCATGTAAGCTTCAAGTGTTTTAATCTCTTCTGCAATAGAACGACCAATCAGTGAGTCAGAGCCTACGTATTGACGTAAGTCAGCTGCTTGTTCATAGCTCATTAGTAATGGTTGGTAACTCATGATTAAACCTCTTTACTTTTTACAGCAACAAAACCTTGGAAGCTGTATGTTTGATTATTAAATTCGATAGTGGTTTGGCTGTCTGCTGTTACATGATGGTCATTATTAATCATCACGGTTAATGCAATACCTTCTCCGATGATATCGACAACGGTCGCTTGCTCATTAAAGCCAATAATATTAATAGTGTGAATTTTTCCCCGTGCATCTAAGCTTGCTTCGATTGCTTCATTAAAGTAACCGTGTGTTTCGATTACGTTAGCAAATAAGCTGTTTTTAGCGTTCTTACGGCGAAGTATTAAGCTGGTTTCGCTACGTAAGTTAAATGACGGATCGTTAGCGCCTGTGCGTGTGAAGTAAACCGTATCATCGCTTGATGCTGCACCTAACCATGTGTAGTAACTGCTACCTTGTAACCAGCTAACTAAGGTAGTGTCTTGTGCTGGACCTTCGCTTTCATTCCATAAATGTTGGTAGCCTGCATCATCACCCATTGGGTTTAAAGCTACGTGTTGTTTATGTTCAATATTGGTGCGAATGATTTGGCCTCGGTATTGTAACGAGTAATCGTATTGATGTGCTTTTTCACTGCTTAGGCGGAATAAATCGATAAGTAGTGGCTGTGCTAATTGCTCATTCTCAACTAATACTAATGAACGTTGTTGCTCAACACCCGGATAAAAGTCATCAGCATAAGCACTCATTGCTTGTACTTTACCTTTACCAACAAAGAAATGAGGAATACCGTGTTTGCTATCCGCTGTATCAACATCAAAGTTGTTTTGACAACTTGCATCAATAGACACTAAGTTGTGAGCAATCGTTTGGCGCGCATAAGATTTATTTTCATCTAAGTAACGACCACCGAACTTAGGCTCGATATTAACCCAACGACCGAAACCATAATCACGCAGCACTTCTTGGTTGTTATTGAAGTAAGTCATGCCTAGCGTATCAAAGTGACCGTGGCCCATACCATGTTGTCCGTAGTTCATTACTAATTGACTGATGTCACCAGTCGCAGTTTGCATGCGAATAAAACCTTGTGCACCTTTATCACCATCAGGGCCTTCGCTTAATTCAACGCTTGGTAAACAAGGTAATTCAACTGAGTCCTGTGCTTCGTATGCTTGTGATAACGCAGCTCCACAACCGCTCACCCAGATTTGATCTTGAATTTTAGCAATACCAAAAAGGTTTTTATCTTCAGAATAATGTTTTGCATATAAACTCACAGCAATCACTACACCTTCATCTTTAATATCCATACTTTTCGATGAATCATTTAATGATGGAAACACACCGTTTGGATAAGCCGTCGATAATAATGATTGAATGGTTTTACCAATCACTTGACCTTTAAAGTTAAATATATCCAACTCTGGACGGTATCGTTGAGTTAATTCAGCTAATAAACATAAAGGACGAATAGCATATCGATGATAATAAGGACCTTCGATATAATAACCTGAAGGTGAAAATAAATTGCTTAGCTGTGCAAGGAAGCCTCCTTGTATGTCATCGCCAGCTAAACCATGTAAAGCCAAATCAATATATTTATCTTGTTCAATTGCTACGCCACATACAGCTGTTGCAGCCACTGCCCAAACACCGTGGTTATGAATGCGATCAAAATCAAAGTCATATCTAACCGTTGCAACTTCTAGCATGGGTTCAAATAATTGTTCAACAATGTGTTTGCGCTGTGCTTCGGTTAACCAGTGTTTAATGCAGCTGTAACCTAAGCTCGAATATAATAACCAGACATGTTCATTTAACATTTGGTGAAACAAGCGCCCTGGTGGATTAGTGTTTCTTTGTACTTGAAACCCTAGTGCTAGATATTTATGTGCATATTGAGTTAAGAGGTCTGCTGTAAATTGTGCATATTTTTCTTCACCAGTGATCAAAAATAAACGACCTGCTTGATCAATATACTTGTAATTCTGTTGATGTTTATTATGTGCGTAACCGCCAGCAGGGCTGTGCCCTGGTACGTCTATTGGTTGTGTAAGATAGTTATCTGTGTCGATAATAAGTGCATCAAGGCTGCGGCCCATTAAGCTTTGCTTGCCAAGTTGTTGTTGGATTGCTTTGATTTCTTGTTGGTCCATAAGCACTGCGTTGACGTTGCTAGACATTATTACCTCATTGCATATTTAAGTAAAAAATTCATGTTATAAAGTAATACAAATAAGATTTTAAATCACAAGTTTTTTTTGTTTTTAAGAATGAGATCTCTATTTTTACACTTTTAAATGTATAACGGTCACCGTAAAATTATTATTAATTCTCTTTCTTTAAATTTTTTTGCTACTTATTTTCAATGGGTTGGTTATAAATTTTATAGATGTATTTAATTGGCTGATTAAACTTTTATAATTTAGTCTATTTTATCTTTTTGATCTTAAAGTGTTTATTTTAATTGTCATATTCGCAGATGATCTGGATCACACATAGTGTCTTTTTGTATTACAAAATAGGGTGTGTAATGTACAATTTGAACCCTATTTAAAGAACAGAAACAGAGATCTGGTTGAGTTAAGCAATTGAAAATAGTTTGCTCCAACCAATACCATAATATGGATGAGCACAGAAAAGTCAGTTGTGCATAATATGCTTTTACATTATTAAAAATAAACTGCTGATTTTATAAATAAAACCAGCAAGAACTCTGAGATGAGTAATGGTTTTAATGAGTAGAGGGTAGTAATGGTTCCATTTTTTATAAAAGAGGTGACTAATGGGTGAGCTAAATATCGCTTTAATCGGCGAATGTATGATTGAATTGCAAGAAATTAATGGTGTTTGGCGTAAAAGCTTTGGCGGTGACACATTAAATACCGCTGTTTATCTATCGCGCTTAAGCGTAGGTAAAGCCGTTAATGTTAGTTACGTTACTGCGTTAGGTCAGGATAAAATCAGTCAAGAAATGATTGATAGTTGGTCTTTAGAAGGCATTAATACTCAGTTTGTACAACGCTCTGCTACTAAGCAACCTGGTTTATATATGGTTGAGACGGATGATACTGGTGAACGTAGCTTTTTATACTGGCGTGACGATGCCGCTGCAAAATACTGGCTGGAAACGGCAAGTGATGAGTTAATTGAACAGTTACTCACACAAGATGCTATTTATTTGTCAGGTATTAGCTTAGCTATTTTACCAGCCCAGAGTCGTGAAAAACTTTACGATATATTGAGTCGTTATAAAGCGACGGGTGGTAAAGTTTATTTTGATAATAACTACCGACCTAAATTATGGGATTCTACCGAGCAAGCAGCAGAAAGCTTCAAACGTATTTTATCTGTTACTCATACTGGTTTATTAACTTTTGATGATGAACAAGCGCTTTTTGGTGATACTTGTATAGAAGATTGTTTAGCACGAACCCGTGCTTTAGGTGTGCAAGAGATTGTCATCAAACAAGGAGGCAGTGAATGTTTAATTGTTACTGCTGATGATTCTATTAGTGTTGCGGCGACTAAAATTGCACCTGAAAATGTAATTGATACAACGGCTGCAGGTGACTCTTTTGCTGCCGGTTATATGTCAAAACGTATATTAGGCGAGTCAAGTATTGCTGCGGCTGAAAAAGGTCATCAGTTAGCAGGCACTGTTATTCAGCATAAAGGTGCGTTAATTGATGTGCAATATACAGCACCTTTTGTCGATTAAAGTTTATTAAAATATTCAATAGGATTAAAAATGACAACATTAAATGAAAAACTACAAGCTCTAAAAGTTATCCCTGTTATCGCAATTAAAGATGCTGAGGATGCAGTGCCGCTAGGTAGAGTATTAGTTGAAAATGGTATGCCATGTGCGGAGATAACTTTCCGTACGCCTGCTGCGGCACAAGCAATTAAAAATTTACGTGCAGCATTTCCTGATATGTTGATTGGTGCAGGTACGGTATTAAATAGTGAAACTGTTGATCAAGCGATTGACGCTGGTGTTGACTTCATTGTTAGTCCTGGTTTTAATCCAACTACGGTTAAATACTGTCAGCAACGTAAAATGCCAATTATCCCTGGTGTTAATAACCCATCTCTGGTTGAGCAAGCAATGGAAATGGGATTAACAACATTAAAATTCTTCCCTGCTGGCCCTTCAGGTGGTGTTGCAATGTTGAAATCATTGACTGCTGTTTATCCTGTTAGCTTTATGCCAACGGGCGGGGTTTCACCTGCAAATATTAATGAATACTTAGATATTAATGCAGTACTTGCTTGTGGTGGTACATGGATGGTACCTGCTGATTTAATTGATAACCGTGAATGGGATAAAATTGGTCTTTTGGTTAAAGAGGCTGTTGCGTCTCTAACTTAATTACTTACTCCTAATTTTTATAAACTGAGCCTTGATTATTGATTTAATCGAGGCTTTTTTTAAGTATCAAAAATTGAATTAGCTTAACGTACGGCTTCTAAATAAGTTCTTTTTACAGGCACTACAAAAGTGTTGATAATGATGTTCTTTATTTGATTTTGCTGCTTTATATTGCACCTTACCTGAATGGCAGTAGCAGCATTTCGCATTTTTTTGGCCTTTAATTTCACAATCGGGATGGTTTTTTAAATAATCTTCCAAATAAGGCAGATCTTGCCAATTATCTAAATTAGGTGATTGATGGAATGTAAAATAATAAAGAGAGAGGGCGGCAAATAAACCTCCTCCAAAAATAATATATTGAATAAAATCTTGCACTATTACCCACCTTTATAGCATCTCTATTAATTGAATAGACTTATTGATGACTTTGTTCCATTAAAGCTTAATTGATTAAATAATTCATCGCTCCGCATAAATTTATGGTTCTTATTACGGCTAATGACTATGGCCTGAATTATCATCAATAATTGTAGTTAACAAAAATGATAATGGGTAAATTATTTTAGTGCATGTGAAGAGAACAACTTTAGGTTGATATTGTTTATTTTTTTACAAAACTTCTCGCCAGTTCTCAGCAAGGTGGCGAACGTTAAATTGAGACTGTCATATTATATCTTGATAATTAAAGTTCAGTGGTCAACCCTGAATAAAAAAGAAGCAGTATGTTAGGGTATTATTTATTAATAATCAGATGTTTATTCTTTTTCTGGTGTATCTGTTGTCAGTGCTGTTTGTGTTTTATCTAGTTCATCGTCCTCGGGTAGGGGCTGTCCCGTGTATGCATGTAAAAATGCTTCACATAATAACTCACTATTAGTTGCGTGGCGTAAGTTATTCACTTGACGTCTAGTTCGCTCATCGGTCAATATTTTAAGGACTTTAGTAGGGATTGATACCGTCACTTTTTTTACTTGTTCACTCTTTTTGCCGTGTTCAGCATAAGGGCTAATATATTCACCATTCCATTTTGTTGACATAATAATAACCTTTTAAAAAATATGCTTCATTTTACCCTGAGATTTTTAACATAGCAATCTGAACGTAAAGAGGGCTAGAAGTCTAGCAATCTAATGGTGATTTTATATTAATAGGAGCAGGGAGTGAACGCTTAACTTTACAGTGGGTTATTGGTTACTAAGAGCAGACAGTAAATCTTCATTAGAAGTTGTCAGTGTTACGCTTTTAAATGGATTTAAAGATAAGGTTTTATCTTCATTGAGAGTAATGTCATAAAACTGTGGCAAGTTAAAGTTAATTTGATCATCTTGTTGATTGGAAACATGGCTGTTGGAAGCATAAAAACGATTTACGTTCTGTACAAACTCGTTTTTAGATCCTGCGAAGTTTAAAAATGTCTCAATATCATTTTCTGCATTGGCAATATAAACATTAAACCCATTACTATAGTTTTCAAAAAAGAATTGAATTAAACCTTCACTGATATGCGATTCGATCACATTGGCTGTTTGATCAAAATGTGTATTTTTTAAATTGACCGTGCTCGCTGATAGTTTCTTTTTAGAAATGTGGCTATAGATATCTACTGCGCTTTCCAAGTGCTGTAGTGAAACGCCTTTACGTTCAAAGTAAAAACCAAATTTTCTACCGCCGGTCCATAATGTTTGTACGGAGCGAGTATGAACAGTATGTAAGCGTAATTGAATAAATTCATTTAACTTACTTCCAAAAGATTGGCAAATTTGTTCGCTAAAGTGTCTGCTATAACAAAATAAATCAATTTGATTTGGCGGTGATGCATCTTGATGCATTTTTGAAAGAATGGTATTCAAGGCTTCAACAACTGAGAATTGACTATTAAAGTGTAAGGTACGTACTTCATTCCATGAGTTGCGGTAGATAAAGTCGATACTACCTATTAAACTCTCTTTATGCTCGCCATAAGCCATTACATTATCAATTTGGTTTAGCTCACTTTCTTCAGTGTCTTGCCAGTGCCGTGTCGGGTCTTTTTCTACATTTAAGAATATTGATAAATGTTTAATCGCACAGGGGGCACTTAATGCTTTATCACTTGCCTTAGGTTCATATATAGGAAAAACAGCATATAAATCTTTTCCAAATTGGTTAAGATTTTTATCTACTAAATCAGAGCCTTGGTTGTATAAATGCAGCATTGTATCTTCATCATAAAGTCCATTTACATAACTCCAAGCCACTAATTTTGATAAATATGGAGAATAACCAATACAAGGAGTTGTTGCTAATTCAAAGGTATCTAACGTACTGTTAAATAAATACCAACCTGCTTTGTTTTTTCGGTGTTCTGGAATTTGGATTAAGCTGAGATTATTCTCCATCAAGTTAGGTGAAATATTAGGGTTAATTATATCTACTTTACCAGGTAATGTTTCGTGTGCGGCATAAAGCTTGCGTGATAAAATTCCAATATCTTCGGCACTAATTGATTCGCTAATATTATTGTCACGTGCAAATTTAATGAGATTACTGTAGCTGAGCATTAGCGAGTCGAGCAGTAAATCATTGGCTTGTTGTACTTCTCGAATTTTCCAATTATTGCGATTGTCTAGGTCTGCTATTTGATTATCAGTCCAACCCCATTCTTTAATCAGCTTGTTTAATATACTACGACGCCAAGCGCTATTATCATTACAAGAAGGCTTAGATATCATCTCTTCTGTTTTAAAATAAAAACAGACACGAACTAATTCTAGACGTTGTAAATCATTAATACTGATTAAGTAGTCGCTCACTTTCTTAAGCATTAAACAATAAGGGTCTAACTCTTCATCATAGGAGTCTTGTTCTTGAAAACTTTTTTTGTAGGAGGTTGAAATTAGTTCTGTGTTTGGGTATTCCCAAGAATAAGCCTCCATTAAAATAGTTTTTAATGTTGCTTTATAAGGGTTATCAATACCTTTGTACAACTGCCATAAGGTGGCACCAAATAATTCTTCCGCGGGGACGCGATGTAATCCACCTAAATCTAACCAATCGTCAATATTAATTTGCCCTGTCTGATGAAGTTCTTTCACATATTCATCATAATTTTTTTCATGTTGGTGCGGGATTTGACGCCATAAAATACGTCTACCGGCAACTCGCAAAGAAGTGCGATAAAACTCATCTAAGAGCAACATATGTTGCGAAGTGCCACAAGATTCATTACTTAGTTCTGACTGATTATTAACGCGAAACTTATTATCAGGAATGAGGAAAAAGTTTAATTCGACGCCTAAACTTTCTGCCCAGTAAGTTATTTCCCATGCTTTTTTATCAAGAAGGGCAACACGTTTTTTATCCAGTGTATGTGAATAACAAATCCAAACGTCAAAATCACTTTCAGAACATTGCCCAATAGATGACGTGCTGCCCATCGCATATAAACCAATAATTTCACAATGTGTCGCTTCATTATCAGGCAATTCGGTAGCAAATAATTGTTGAGCTAATAGTTGGTGTTTTTTGGTTGGACTAAACTGGCAAATACCGGTCGGCACATCGCCTTCGATATAACCTGGCATTGAAGGGGTATTAAAGTGGAGTAATAATGGAAAACTTTGAAAAACATCCGCTTCATCTTTTTTCATTAATGCTAAAGCAGATTTTACGCGTAGCCGAGAAAACTCGTCTGATTTGTCACGTAATTGGATGATTTCTTGATTCAAGCTATGTTCCATTATTACTGGTGTTTATCACACTTCACCATAAAAAAAGTGTGACCATAATAGCATTAATTCATGTTGTTGGAAATATATACTGGTTAGCACTCAGGTTTAAAAAAATAATGTATTTGGCATGGTAACAGGTATGGTTTTGACAACTTGAAGTATCAGAAATTAATGACTGCCTCCGGAATGCCAGAGGCAGTTTGATTTTTAATCTTCATCAATTTGATAAGGAAGTGGAGCATAATAAAGAGTAGAGCCTTCAATCTCTTTCACCTGAAAAACATCTGCAGGATTGGTATCTTTTGGTAGAACAGCTAACAGCTCAATATGATCATCTCCATATTGGCATGCAGAAATAATAGTACCGACTCGTTTCCAATTATTATTTAATAATACTTCGATTGTTTGTCCTGTTTTTGGACTCTCTGGTGAACGTCCGGTTAAAATAAATAAGGCGCGTTTATTCGCTCCTCTGTATTTAGCTCGAGCCACGGTTTCTTGGCCGATATAACAGCCCTTTGTAAAACTAATTGCGTTTAGTGCTTGTAGGTTAAGCATTTGCGGTACAAATTGTGCAGACGTTTCTGCTTGAATAAAACCTGTGCCTGCGGCAATGTTCATAGCATTCCATAAGCTATCATCGAAGACATCAGCTTTATCTTTTAAGTCGAGTAATAATTCTTCGGCTGCATCATTTTTCATGATCACTAAATAGCGTAATGAAGGGTAAGGTTGCTTTATTAGTACTGTGCCACTATCAAGTAATCGGCTAGTATCATGAGTCGCAGCAGTATCTACCTGTTCTGCAATATATTGCGCAGATTTACATCCCGCTAAACCAAATGCTTGGTACTCTGTTTCTTTTTGTATGGTTACTTTTGAGAACGCGGCATATTTTTTCAATTCCGGTAATTGTACTGTTGATACGGAGCTGGGTTGAACTAATAAAATGCGGTCTTCTAAAATAATAACCCGTGCAACACTCCATGCTTTACCTTGCGGGTTACAATGGGCAGCTAAAGTTTGTTCACCGGGGATTAATTTTTCTAAATCACAGGTTAATTGGCCTTGTAAAAAGGCAACACGGTCTTCACCTGTTACACTGATTAAATCCCAGCTATTAAGTGGGCAAAGAACTAAGTCGGGTAGTTGGCTAATGTTCTCAAGTTGACTAAGTGTTAGCATGTTTGGCCTCATTATTGGACGAATTTGTTTTTTTACAATGTTATAGCTCACAACCTATTTTGTCAGTAGTTGCTGTTAATAAAATGTTGTTGTTATGATGTTGTGCACTTTATAAAAAATTCCTCCATTTTTTCATATTTTTAAAAGGAAGTATCAGTCATGCCAGAAGAGGTTTCTCTTTCTCGTTTATTATGGGCTTGTCGTCGTGGTATGTTAGAGCTTGATGTATTGTTCATGCCTTTTGTAAAAGAGGCTTATAGCGAGTTAAGCGATCAACATAAATTATATTTTCATCGTTTATTAACATGTGAAGACCCTGAACTATTTGCTTGGTTTATGGGGCATGAAGTTTGCCCTGATCCTGAACTTGCAGAAATTGTCGATGTTGTCCTCAAACGCGTTAAAATATAATATTCATAATAAACCTTCATTCATCGCCAAAGCCTTGGCGATGATCTTTTTCTTGACCATCGCTTTTTTGTTTATTCTGTTATGGGGAATAGGGTGGGTTAGTCTTTTATGTCTATTGGCTTATTTGAGTACGGCCTTCTATATTGTTTACTCCTTGCCCTTTTTGCCTTTTTCAAGTCGATTATCTGAAAGCGGTGAGATTGAAGTTAATCAACCCATTAAGGTTACCGGCGATATAAGTGCGCGCTCATTTTATAATGGCTGGATCTTATTATTATGTGTAGAAGTGAATGATGCATTATTAGTGAGCGATAAACACAACAAACCCAAACACAATAAACCTAGGAAGTGGTTTATTGTGTTTCATGATAGTGTCACTGATAGCGAGTATCGATTACTTGCCCGGCTTATCAACAGCACCAGTTAGCACTAATTTTTATCTGGATTTAAAATGGTTGGTTTTGGATCATCATTTTGCTCAGGATAATCTAAGTTGTAATGCAAACCCCGACTCTCCTTTCTTTGTATTGCACTTTTGATAATCAATTCAGCTACTTGAACTAAGTTTCTTAGTTCAAGTAAATTATTGCCAACTTTAAAGTTACTATAATATTCAGATATTTCGCTTTGCAGTAGTTCAACACGATGTAATGCACGTTGTAAGCGTTTATCGGTACGTACAATACCAACATAATCCCACATAAATAAACGTAATTCGTGCCAGTTATGTTGAATCACAACTTGCTCATCGGAATTCTCAACCTGACTATCATCCCAATCTGGAATAGTTGCAAACTTCCTATTCTCATAAAAAGGGATACGATTAAGGATATCTTTGGCACAAGCATGCGCGTATACAATACATTCTAACAGTGAGTTTGAGGCTAATCGATTTGCACCATGTAAGCCGGTATACGTTACTTCTCCAATGGCATATAGGCCATCGATATCAGTTTGCCCATGATGATCAATCATCACGCCGCCACAGGTATAATGCGCAGCTGGGACAATTGGCATTGGTTGGTGTGCAATATCAAGACCGAGTAGTAGGCAGCGGCGATATATTGTAGGAAAGTGTTTAACAATAAATTCTTTAGGTCTATGGCTAATATCGAGGTACATGCAATCAACACCTAAACGCTTCATCTCGTAATCTATTGCACGTGCAACAATATCGCGCGGTGCTAACTCGCCACGCTCATCGAAGTCTGGCATAAATCGAGTGCCATCAGGACGCAATAATAATGCTCCTTCCCCTCTTAATGCTTCAGTGAGTAAGAAATTTTTAGCGTCGGCATGATATAAACAAGTGGGATGAAATTGATTAAATTCCATATTGGCTACGCGACAACCACTACGCCAAGCTAGCGCGATACCATCACCACTTGATACATCAGGATTACTGGTATATTGATATACCTTACTTGCACCACCGGTTGCGAGGGTGACAAAATGTGCTTTTACTGTTTCTACACGTTCTGCTGTACGGTTCCATACATAAGCACCCAATACTCTATTGGCGGGAAGGTTTAGTTTTCGAGTGGTGATCAAATCAATGGCGTTGAAGCCTTCCATTAAAGTAATTCTAGGGTGCTTCTTGACTGCAGCGAGTAAAGACTCTTCGATTTCTCGGCCAGTGGCGTCGGCTGCGTGTAAGATTCGTCGGTGAGAGTGACCACCTTCTCGTGTTAGATGATATTGTGTTTCTTCTTGGTCGTTAACTTCAGTATCAAAATTAACACCGGTATCAATTAACCATTGCATGCTTGCTTTAGCATTATTGACTGTGAATCGAACTGCATCTTCGTCACACAAACCTGCACCGGCTACAAGTGTATCTTCAAAATGTGAGTCGGTACTGTCATCATCAGAGAAAACAGCAGCGACACCTCCTTGTGCATAGTAGGTTGATCCTTCTGAAAGCTTACCTTTACTTAATACTCTCACATTACTGTGAGTGGCTATTTTTAATGCCAAAGATAAACCGGCTGCGCCTGCTCCGATAATTAAAACGTCACAAGTATATTGATGTTCAGTTGTTGTTTTATTTTCTGCCATGGCATTATATGCTCTATTTTGGATAAAATGATTAACTAACAATTCCGAGTACTTATGGAGTTTATCCAAAAATCCCTTTGTTTTGAATTTATTTGGAACTTTCTTTTTTTATAAAAGTCATAACTGTGAGAATCGATAGCTCACTATAAATATAGGTAGAAAAGCTCAATGAATGAGCGTGAATTAGATTTACAATTAATACAGCGTATACAAAATGGTGAGCAGCAAGCATTTGCATTATTAGTACGTAAGTACCAGACGCGTGTGGCTAATATATTAACACGTTACGTACGTAGCTCTGGTGATATACCAGACGTATCACAAGAAGTGTTTATTAAAGTGTATAAATCATTACCTAACTTTCGAGGTGATAGTGCTTTTTATACTTGGTTGTTTCGAATAACAGTGAATACAGCTAAGAACTATTTAACAAGTCAAAGCCGCCGCCCGCCAGCATCAGACATCGATGCAGAAGAGGCTGATAGCTATGATGGCAGTGGAGCTTTAAAAGATGATGCAAACCCTGAGGCTATTTTACATTCTCAGGAAGTAAAGCAAGTGATCTTAAAAGTGATTGGAGATTTGCCTGACGAGTTAAAGTCAGCAATTACATTACGTGAACTAGAAGGTATGAGTTATGACGAAATTGCGCAAATTGAAAGTTGTCCAATTGGTACCGTTAGATCTCGCATTTTCAGAGCACGTGAAGCGATAGATAAACAGTTAAAACCTTTATTAGAACATTAATTGGAATTAATAATGAAAGAATACTCACAAGATATATCAACACTCATTGATAATGAGTTGCATGATGACATGGTGATTAAACATATTCTTGATGATACTGAGTCACAGAAACAGTTTTCAAGATATCAATTAATCGGCGATGTAATGCGTGATGAAAGCGAAGGCTTGGATTTACGAATTGATATCACCAACAGCGTAATGGCGGCCATTGTTAATGAAACCCAAGATAATAAAATTGTACCGGTTGCTACACCTGAAAAGGTAGAAAGCAATGTTGTGCCTTTTATGAAACGCTTTGGGCAATATGCAATTGCAGCTTCAGTCGCTGGCGTTGTGGTGGTCAGTAGTTTAATGATCAATCAAAATGTAGCAACAGATCCAAGTGTGACACCTGTACTTAATACCGTACCTTTTGGTGGCGCTGCTGCACCAGTGAGTTTACAAGCTAAACCCGTACAAACTAAAAGTGATATCAAAGAGCGTAATGAACATTTAGAAGCGCTGCTTAAAGATCATCAGCTGCAGTTGCAAGTACAGCCTTAAGGTAAACGATGAAACATCGATCATTTTTAGTTGTACTATTTTCAGTAATTGTATTCTTAGTTTCGCCGCAATTATATGCGAATCAAGAAGAAGCGTCACAACAAATCATAACAAAACAAGTTCAACCATCAGCGTTAACTTATTTAAAAAAGATGCAGCAAGCTTATAAAGAATTAAATTATGAGCTGCTCTATCTTAATACTGCACAAAATCAAATAGAGCCTAAGCAACTTATTCATGGTGTTCTTGACGGACAACGTATTGCCTATTTTTGTTATTTAAATGGCGGAATACGTGAGTCCTTACAATTTGACGGTAAAATAAGTTATTACCAACAGGGTAATCAAGCTTATAGCTTAGTGACAAATCGAGACCATAGTGTGTTTGCAAATATTGCTAACTTTAATTTTGAGAGCGGCAACAAAAACTACGAATACCTTATCTTAGGAAAAAGTAGAATTGCAGGTAAAAGATCTATTGCTATTAGAATGACAAGCAAAGATATGTATCGTTATAGTTATATTATTTGGCTGGATCTAGGTAGTTATTTACCACTACGATTGGAAACGATTAACAAATCTAACCTGATACTTGAACAAACTATGGTTGTTTCATTGAATGTCACTGAATCAATTAATCCTTGGATTAAAAGGATGAGTGATCAGAAAGCACCTGATGTTTTGCACTTACCTCAAACAACCGTTAAAGATGTGGCTCCTTGGGAGTTAACTTGGTTGCCTCCGGGTTTTAAAATTATAAAAGACGATCAGCATAAATTAATGCTGCATGATACAGATCCAATCTCGTATATCATGATTAATGACGGTATTGTTTCTGTCTCTGTTTACATATCAACAAAGAAGAGTACGTTAACACAACAGCAGAATATTATTCAGCGAGGTGGGACGTTGCTATATACAAAACAACAAGAAAATATTGAAGTGAATGTCATAGGTGAAATTCCACTGCTTACTGCTGAGAAAATTGCTGCATCGATTAAGGCTGCAAAATAATGATTCAAGAAACCGGCCGCATTATTGATATCAAAATAATTAATGGTGAAAAGACAGCGGTGGTGGAGTGTATTTCAAAGTCAGCCTGTAAATCATGTAGCAGTAATGATAATTGTGGAGTTGGTGTTGTAGCTAAAGGATTAAGTGATCGTTCTCATCATTTATCGATGCCGTATAAAGAAGGAATGGAAATTAACGAGTCGATACAATTATTAATTGAAAATAAAGATATCGTTAAAAGCTCAATGATTGTTTATATTATTCCTTTGATAGCATTTGTCCTAGGTAGCTCAATTAGCTACTTGTTTACCAATAGTGAACCTCTCGTTATCGCCATTTCTTTGCTGTCATTGTTTGTAGGAACCCTAGTCGCTAAAGTCGTTTCGTCTAAGTTGTATCCTAGTAACAGCCTAAACAAATTGATCAGTACAAAATAGCATCGTAAAACGTGCTATTTTAATCGATTTGTTTGTTAATTAAGCATTCGGAATAATATTCATAAAAAACGTTAATAAACGCTTGCCAATGCTTTCGTGATCCCTATAATACGCCGCACAGACAAGGGATGACGCAACAGCGACTAACTTGAACTGAGAACAAAACAAGCGCAAATAACGACTCAAGCCTCGGTTTGAAATTAAGTTAAAATAAGACGTTGACATTGTTCGAAAGGCGCGTAGTATACGCCGCCTAGCCGCAAGGCACGCTCTTTAACAATTTAATCAAACAATCTGTGTGAGCACTTGTTGTTGATGTGATTTCAAAAAAAATCAAAGTCCTACTAGTTAGGCAACATCAATAATAG
>NZ_JACJDP010000014.1:0-94169 GCF_014163575.1 Psychromonas sp. SR45-3 | reverse complement strand
ATGCTCATTTAAACCACTAAACTGCGCTTTTTCGCCTTGAACTAAGCATAAATAGCTTAGCCCTGAGCATTTACGTTTTTATTTTGGTAAAAAGCACTCAGTTTTAATGAGTGCTGAGTAGTTACTTATTTTTTTGATATAATTATATTGTCCTTCCATTTTTATCTGTCGTTCAATTCTGAAAATTTTCACTGCATGTCAGTCATAAGCAGATAGGTAATGTCTGGATTTTTTGATCTTCACTTATGTCATTTTTTTACTAAAAGGTAATTTTTTAGATCGTAATTTAACGTATCTCAACTATCGCTGCGATACTTTTTATTACCCACTATCTATATATTCCCTTCACCCCTTATTATGCTAATTCTAATAGGGCGATAACTTCTAAAGCATTTTAATGAGCCATTTTATATAACATGTCCATTTTGGTGCATAATTTGGAATTATGTATCATTTTATACCATGCATATCATCAATAAATAAAATAATTTTAAATAAACACATATAAATCAATAGTTTAATTTTTGGCATCGTATGTGCTCTATAAAGCATAAAGGAATGTAATTTTAACCAAGGTGAGGTCGTTATGTCTTATATAGAGCCAAGTGAATTTGTAACCAAAATGGTGGATGCAGGTGAGTCAAAAGTATACATGTCAACAAAGGATACCATCATAAGAGCATTTATGGCGGGCGCTATTTTAGCGTTAGCTGCTGTCTTTGCGATTACGGTTGCGACTAAAACTGGCAGTGCTATTTTAGGGGCTTGTCTTTTCCCTGTTGGATTTATCATGCTTTATTTAATGAAGTTTGATTTGTTAACCGGTGTATTCACATTAGTGCCATTATCCTTATTGGATAAGCGTCCAGGTGTGACATTATCGGGTGTTTTACGTAATTGGGGATTAGTTTTTATTGGTAACTTCTTTGGTGCAATTACCGTTGCATTTATGATGTCATTTATTTTAACCATGGGTTATGGCACTGACGGCGGTGTGATTGCTGCTAAGGTAGCGACGATTGGTGAGTCAAGAACCGTTGGTTATCAATCACATGGAGTGAGTGGTTGGTTTACTATTTTCATTCGAGGTATGTTATGCAACTGGATGGTATCAATGGGCGTTGTTGGCGCGATGATTTCTACCTCTGCTGGCGCTAAAATGGCGGCAATGTGGATGCCTATTATGTTGTTCTTTTACATGGGCTTTGAACATTCAATAGTAAACATGTTTTTATTCCCTTTCTCCATGATTATGGGCGGTGACTTTACTGTCGCTGATTATTTGCTATGGAATGAAATACCAACTGTCTTAGGTAACTTGGTTGGCGGTCTATGTTTAGTGGGGCTACCACTTTATTACACGCATGTTAAAACATCAGCGGAACGTAAAATTGCTTAAAAACGTTTAAAAAAGTAGTCTTTATAAAGCTCCTCAAGTTATGTTGTGGAGCTTTTGTTGTTTTAGGTCATTAATAAAGTTGGAGGAGTTGTGAGTTTACCGCTTAGTGTATCTATCGGCAGTGCAACTGATAAAGGGGTTAAACCTATTAACCAAGACTTTATTGGTAGCTTTACGCCCAAAGAGCCTTTATTGAGTACCAAGGGAGTTGTCATCGCCATTGCAGACGGCATTAGCTCTAGCAAGGTTAGTCAAGTGGCTAGTGAAACAGCTGTCTGTAGTTTTTTATCTGATTATTATTGTACTACAGATGCTTGGTCGGTGAAAAATTCAGGACAAAAAGTACTTAAATCCATTAATTCTTGGTTATATGCTCAAAGCCTTAATGGTCCTGATCGCTTTAATAAAGACAAAGGTTACGTTTGTACTTTTAGTGCCTTAATTTTAAAATCAAACACTGCTCATATATTCCATTCTGGTGATAGTCGAATTTACCAATTATCTGATGATAAGTTAGAACAATTAACTGAAGATCATCGGCGTATAGTTTCTGAGGATGTTAGTTATTTGACTCGCGCGTTAGGTATTGAAGAAACGTTACCTATTGACTATATAGCTCTGCCGATTGAAAAAGGGGGGGTGTTTGTTTTAGCCACTGATGGTGTTTTTGAGTTCATTGAAGGTCATGTAATAGCAAACATCATCGAAACCACTAGTACATTGGATGAAGCTGCTACTAGGGTGATTGCTGAAGCTATGACTGCTGGCAGCGATGATAACCTCAGTGTACAGCTTGTTCGTATTGATCATGTGCCTGATTACCAGTTAGATGAAGTACATCAACTAACTCAATTACCACTGCCACCTAAATTAATGCCCAGAATGAACTTTGATGGTTATCAAATTATTCGTGAGCTTTATATTAGTAGCCGTAGCCATGTATTTTTAGCGAGAGATATAGAAAGCAATCAAACAGTGGTGATTAAAACGCCATCGACTGAAATGCGTAATGATAGCCAGTACCTTGAAGATTTTATGTTAGAGCAGTGGATTGCTAAAAGAGTTAATAACCCCCATGTAGCAAAAGCGATTGAAGTAAATCGCAAACAAAACTATCTGTATTTAGTCAGTGAATATATTGAAGGGATATCACTTAGTCAATGGATGATTGATAACCCTAAACCCTCATTAGAAAGCGTTCGTCACATTATTGAACAAGTTGTCAAAGGAGTTCAAGCTTTTCATCGTCAAGAGATGATCCATCAAGATCTACGCCCGAATAACATCATGATAGATAACTCTGGCACAGTGAAAATCATTGATTTTGGTTCTACTTATATTGCAGGGGTTAGTGATAATCATCATGAACAGGTATTGAGAGGCACCATGCTTTATTCTGCACCTGAGTATTTTCTTGGGCAATGGGGCACACAAAGATCAGACATATTTTCTATCGCTATCATCACTTATCAAATGTTATCAGGAAAGTTTCCCTACAAGGCTGATATTGCATTATCAAAAAGTTTGAGTGCTCAACGTAAACTGAGCTATCAGAGTATTATTAATGCTGATTCAGAATTGCCATTATGGATAGATGATACCTTAGAAAGAGCGTTACAGGTTGAGCCTAAAAACCGCTATTCTCTGTTGTCTGAGTTTATATACGATATGCGCAAACCAAATAAACAATTTTTAGCAAAAAGTAGGGCACCGTTAATTGAGCGAAACCCGGTTTTATTCTGGCAAGGAGTAAGCTTTATTTTATTTTGCATTGTTTTAGGATTACTTTTTACATAATCAAATAATGTTTGCATTCTCCTGCACCCAAAAGAACTCTTACAAGGCTTTATGGTTGAGGTCCTGCCGCAGCTCTAAGTAAGACAAACCGTTTTCAATGATCAATACATATGACTGTTCAGGTGGTGGGGAGATTCATTCATGACAAAAATCCCGTTAGCTTTGCACTAATTTAAGGTTCAATCTAAGTAAATTAATTTGCTAAGTCTCTGTTACTACTTCTTTTAATGCTGCTTTTTATGACCTGAACATATGCTTTAAATTGGGGCTAAATTATTTTCAATTTTACGATAAATATTGCTATCTATATTTAATTCTTAGGCACATAATCTCGCCGTTACCAGATCATTTAAAGTCATAGTGTAACGTTAGTCATAGGGTTATTAGTTGTTTATCTTAATAAAGGAAAGCATCGTGAGTAAAGGCCAAGACAGCAAAAAAGACGGTAAGAAAAAACCGCTTTTGACTGCAAAAGAAAAAAGAACATTAAAAATAGCTAAAAAATCAAAAGTTGGATTTTTAGCTAAATAAAGATTAGATGAAAGGTCATCAATTTTCCGATGGCCTTTTAAAGCCTCTATCGTTAATCAATTTTATTAATATATACGATAAATCGTAGACCTCATAAATGATATTGATTGATGCACTGTCATCCCCCTCAATAAACACATCACCTAATGAAGCGCTTAACCTACTCTTTGCATTCAGGCTTTTCTAATGCTGGTTCCCTAATGGAGATTTTCTAATACAAGTTTTCTAGTACAGCTTTTCTAGCAATAATTTAGCTTGCCCGGTTAATACTTGATTCACATTTTAGCTAAATGCTTTTTTAAGTTAGTGCTTTTTCAGCTAGTGAGTGTGCTCGGGTATTTTTATTTTGTTGTTATTTTAAGGTAGATGCTTAAAAAGGATTGAATTTCTAATCATTTTTTCTGGCTATTGCTGAGGCTAACTGAAAGTTTAGATGTTATAAAGCATGTAAATGAATGCTAATTGAATATGCTCTAAGCATGAGTTTATCTCCTAGAGTAGTTATTTTTAAGAAGTGAGCGTCTTGTTAAGGAGTGCCCAACATGTGTTGAGCACTAATTTTCAATTTAGCTATTACAATTTAGCCATTATAATTTAATGGTTATTTAGTCTGAGCAACCATCACAGATTTTATATTCATGAACTCTTTTAAACCAAAACCACCATGCTCACGTCCATAACCACTACTTTTTACTCCTCCAAATGGTAAGTTTGGTTGAGATAGGGCAAAGCCATTGATATTAACCATCCCTGTGTCGAAGTGTTTGATCGCCAGTTCTATTGCGCTAGCTTCATCCTTAGAGAAAATGCCACCACCTAAACCATAGCGTGAATCGTTAGCTATACGCATTGCATCATCATTATCTTTTGCTTTGATAAGTGCTGCGACAGGACCGAATAATTCGTCATCATAAGCGGGCATATTGGGCGTTACATTTTCTAAAATAGAAGCTGGGTAAAAGAAACCTTTTTCATCAGGTATTTTACATCCACAAACAATTTTAGCGCCTGCGTCAATAGATTCAGTGACCTGTTTGTGTAGTTTTTCTTGTAAGTCTTTTCTAGCCATAGGCCCTAGGTCGGTATCTTTTGCCTTTGGATCGCCCATTTTCAGATCCATCATCGCTTTTTTGAACTCTTCTTTGAATAGCTCATAATTTTTTTCTGTGATGATAAAACGTTTTGCAGAGACACAGGTTTGGCCGTTATTGACAATACGACCTTTGATACAAGTTTCAATCGCTAATGGAATATCTGCATCATCTAAAACAATATAAGCATCATTACTGCCCAATTCTAATACAGTCTTTTTACTGTATTCAGCTGCTTTTTCGCCCACTTTTTTACCTATTGCATCACTACCCGTAAAAGTAACGCCTTTGATGCCATCATGACTAATTAGTTTGCTGGCTGTTTCACCATCAATTAATAGTGATTGGTAAGCATATTTTGGGAAGCCTGCCTGTTCGAATAACGATTGTATTTTCTTTGCCATACCGAATACATTTGAAGCGTGTTTCATTACTGTTGTATTGCCGGCCACTAAATTACTGACGCTGTATCTAATTACTTGATAGAGTGGAAAGTTCCAAGGTTGAATGCCTAATATTACGCCTATTGGCTGATATGTAATTATTGCTTTACCACCTTCATAATCACGATTTTCATTCGCTAATTCTTTTTCTGCAATATCAGCGGTGTAATTACAAATATTAGCGCAAAGAGCAACTTCTTGTTCGCCTTGAGATTTTACTTTGCCCATCTCTTCAACCATTAGTTGAACTAATTCATCGCTATTTTCTTCAATCACCTTTGCTAGTGCTTTGGCAAGTTTTGCGCGTTCTGAAATAGGCACAAGTTTCCATTGTTCGAAACATTCACTTGAATTGACTACTGCATTTTTAGCTTCATTATGTGTCATCAATGTATATTCTTTTAGTTTTTGCTCAGTAAAAGGATTGATTGTTACTATTGAATTACTCATTACACTGTTACCTCTTTATTGCATTAGTGATTAGATTGGAGCAAATATAATGCCACTGCTTGGTTTTTCTTTAAGGTGTTGAATAATATTGATTTTTTGTGTTTGTAAATTAAAGGTGGTGATATGGCGGTGATAGGATAATGAAAAATGTTCAATGAAAAATGTTAAATTTACATATTGAAAAAGAATCGCAGAACACGCAACGATAATGTTGTTCATTGGGGATGTTGTGGGTAAAAATATTCTGCTGTTCAAAAAAGAAGAGTTGCCAACTGTCTTGAAAAACAGCGATAGCGAAAACACTGAGAATAAATATCAAGATAATTCTATGAAAGAAGCAGCATAAAAACTAGCTAATGAGTGCCAACTGTCTTGAAAAACACAGCTTGTAACCAAAAAGCCAAAAATCAAAACTATGACCAAATTCAAAAAATATTGTCGAAAAGATTTAGAAAAAGGTCCAGAAAAAGGCTGTAGGAAAAAAGGCACAGACTCATAAAATTTTACTGCTCGATGCAGCGTAAACCCCTTCAACAAAAACATTAACCCTCAACATATACATTACTGAATGAAGAGGAGGGGGATATTAGAAAGACTTTGTAATAACAGTTTTGTAATAAAAGCTTTCTAATACAAGTTCTCTACTGCAACTTTTCTAATACAGCTTTTTTAGTAATAATTCAGCTTGAGTCGTTAATGCTTTATTCGGATTTAAACTAAGTGCTTTCTCAGCAAAAGATTGTGCCTGTGCATTTTTACCTTGGCGGTAATTTAACTCTGCTAGTCGTAAATAGATTTCAGGGTTACGTGGAGATATCCTGATTGCTCGTTCTAAAATCCCCGTTGCACCGCGTAAGTTCCCCTTGCTTTCTTGCTGCTCAGCAAGACTAAATAATGAGTCTAAGGCCGCGCTTCCCTTCACCGTATTATCAATACCATCAGTTGCGGTGCTGACTGAACTTGGAGTCGTGGACTCTGTCGTTGGCGATGTGACAGGTTTGGTACTACAGGCCCATAAAAAACTAGATAAACAAACAACAACAGCAATTTTATAATGGTTCATTAATATGATCTCTTTAGTTGGTTTAGTTGGTTAAATTACGGAACCAATCGATGACTTTATCGGTTGTACTGCAACGTATTTCTTGTTTTGGTTCAGTGCCACTTACAAAAGGCAATAGTATTGCATTATCACAGCTATCTTGGCTACCTACACCTGATTCACTATCAACCCAACCTAGGGTGATGTTTTTGGGTGGCAGGTTCTGTAAAGGTTGCTGAGATCGCGCTTTGAAAATATCAGCCCAGACACGAAGTGCACCACTTGAACCGGTCAATCCCGTTGTTTTATTATCATCACGTCCAAGCCAAACAACCGCTTGCATATCATCTGAAAAACCTGCAAACCAACTGTCTCGCAGATCATTGGTTGTTCCAGTTTTCCCTGCAACAGCAAAATCAGGTAATAACCATTGTAATGCTTTAGCTGACCCTTCGTGCGTAACGGCTTGTAAAGCATGGCGTAATGCATAAATCGAACTAGAACTAAAGCGTTTTTCAATAGCAATAGGGTAACTTGTTAGCACTTCTCCGCGCGGATCGACAACCGAGCGGATCGCCAATAACGGTGTATAAAACCCTTCAGATGAAATGGTTTGATACATTTGAGCCACTTCAAGTGGACTTAACTCAGCCGCGCCTAACGTAATCGCAGGGAGTGCGGGAATGTCACTATCAACGCCAAGTCGTTTTAATGTTGATAAGATATTATCTAAGCCTAACTCATTGCCTAAACGCGCCGTTGCCTGATTGTATGAACGTGCTAACGCTTTATATAAAAGCACATCACCATGATCTTTTAAATCGTAGTTTTTAGGGGACCAGCTATCACCGTTGTCTAATTTTTTCTCGTAGGCTGCGTCGCTTATTAAAGTCGCTAACGTATATTGTTCACTTTTTTCTAACGCCGTTAAATATATGGCGGGTTTCATTAACGAGCCAATTTGTCGGCGGGCATCAATTGCACGGTTAAATCCCGCATATCGTGTGTCGCTACCGCCAACAATAGCCGTTACCGCGCCGGTATTCGGTTGCGTAACAATTACCGCTCCCTGCAAGTTCGTATTAGGCTCAGATTTTTTATTATTAGCCATCATTTTAACCAAGCTAGACTCAGCCGTTTGTTGAATTAATGGATTAAAATGAGTAAAAATAGAGAGTCCATCAGAACTTAAGTCTTCAGCTTTGTAATCATTTTGTAATTGCCTGCGCACAAGGTCTAAATAAGCAGGATAACGTTTAGTACTGCTAACGCTGCGTTCACCCACTTTTAGTGGTTCTTGCTTAGCTAATTCAGCAAGGTCTGCATCAAGTTGTTTTTCTCTGACTGCAATATCTAACACTAAATTGCGACGTTTTAATGCTCGCTCAGGGTTACGCCATGGATTGTAATAACTGGCACCGCGCACTAGTGCAACTAACAGTGCTTGTTGCGACAGCGATAAGTCCATAATATTTTTTTTGAAATAATACTGACTGGCTAAACCAAAGCCATGAATAGCGCGTGGTCCATCTTGACCAAGGTATATTTCATTCATGTAGCCTTCTAAAATATCAGCTTTGCTTGCATGTAATTCCAATAGCACTGCCATCAGCGCTTCCTGCGCTTTACGAATTAATGTTCGCTCTGGTGTGAGGTAATAATTTTTAATCAATTGTTGTGTCAGTGTCGATGCACCTTGTGAGAATCCACCATCTTTAATATTGGTAACCATGGCTCGGGCGATACCACGTAGTGAAATACCAAAATGGTCGTAAAAGTCCTTATCTTCAACAGCAACTAGCATTGCTTGTAAAGAAACAGGGGTATCGACAAGTTGAATTAATAATCTATCCTCGTTGTGGGAAGGATAAATACCGCCTATCACCAAGGGCTGTAAACGCACTAATGCTTTATTATCTTTACTTTCTAATTTTGATATAAAGCCATTATTTAAGGTTATTTTTATTTTTTGTGCTGCAGCTAATTCGTCACTGAACTGAAATTGAGGGATGAAAATAGTCACTTTATTTCGATCGATTAATGCCTCCCCTGGATTATTAACTTGGCCCACAAAATGATATCCAAGCATGGTCATTTCTTCACGTAAATCAGTCAACGTGAGTGGCAATCCTTCATATATTTCTAAAGGTCGCGCGTAAACAGTTGATGCAACTGACCACTGTTTATCTTTAAAAGTTGAATTAACTATGGAATCTAAGTAGAGGAGAATACCGACAGCGATCATTATTAATATTAATAATGGAGCCCATCTTTTAGTGGCGTATTTATGAAGCACAGCAAGACCTTATCAGGACGAGAAATAAAAACAGAGTAATAGCATGATCATCACGTTATTACAGAGATATTAACTTATGAATTTCTAAAAAAGGAAGGTGTTTTACGCAGAAAGCTTGATTGGCCTTGTTCTGATTGAGCCAGTGCTGATTGTGCGAGTCATGACTTCCCAATAACATTGACTAATCTTTATCATCAAAGTTCCTTTTCATGGCGTGGTTTTCTCTGTTCAGTGCTGGAACAGATAACTGGTTGAGTATGATCGTTAATCTAATTTTATAGTTTTTTGATCAGTAAAAACATTTGCTCGATCATTGGTTGAGCTAATTGCGTTACGCCGGGACGGTTAAAATAACCGCGTAAACCTGTAAGTTGCACCTGAAAAAAACGCGCATACTCAAGTGCAGTCATCGTACTATTTAATTCACCATTGTTTATTGCTTGCTCAAATAATTGCGTTAAATAGGCTTCAAATTGAGCGGCTAGATTTAAACTTAACTCATATAAATTAGCATCCTTTTCGGCAAATTCACTGTTTGCTTTAACCAGCATACAGATAGCACTGGGACTGCAATCTTTTGTCTCAATGATCACGTTTTCCACAAATGCACGTAAACCTTCAAGTACAGTATCCGTGTTTGATAAAAAGCCCTCTATTTGAGCTTTCATTTGTAGGGTGTAATCTTTTAACGATTCGCTGTATAGCCCTTCTTTAGAACCAAATGCAGAGTAAATGCTGCCCGGTCGCATGTTAATAGCTTCTTGTAAGTCACGGGTTGAGGTTGCATGAAAACCTTTTTGCCAAAAGAGTTGGCTTGCAAGGCGCACAACCGACTCACGCTCAAACTTTATTTTGTTAGCCATGTGATTTCTCAATTTATTTGAACACTTGCTCAATTTTAACTTGAGCGGTCGCTCAAAATCAACTAGTATGTGTCCTGAAGTTACTTAAAACTCATTATTTATTGGAGCTAAACATGACAGAATTTACTTTATACACAGCAGAAAACGCACCTGAAGCATCAAAACCTCTAATGGCTGACTCTGTAGCCGCATTTGGTATGCTACCTAACTTACACGCAGTAATGGCTGAAGCACCAACCTTGCTAAAAGGCTATCAAGTACTGCATGATCTATTCCAAAAAACATCATTTAACGCTGAAGAGTTAACCGTGGTATGGCAGTCAATTAACGTTGAGCACGAATGTCACTACTGCGTTCCGGCACACAGTGCAATTGCGGCTTCAATGAAAGTTGACCAAGATATTGTTGATGCGCTCGTTAACAAAACAGAGCTTGCTAACCCTAGGTTAGAAACGCTACGTGAAACTACATTGGCAATGACACGTGAGCGTGGTGTTATTAGCGACCAGCAAATCGAGAAGTTCTTTGCTGCAGGTTATGGCAAGCAGCAACTACTGGAAATTATTGTTGGTTTATCTCAAAAAGTAATGAGTAACTACACAAACCACCTTGCAGATACTCCAGTTGATGCGCCATTTCAAAAATTCGTAAAATAATATCAATTCCGTTAGTTAGCGGAGTTGGTATAGTTAACGGCTTTTAAATAGTGATATAAAAAGGCAGCTTCGGCTGCCTTTTGTGTTTATAAAAGTATTAACAACCCCAAACCTAACCAATCCTCGCTAAAGGTTAAAGGTTAAATACAAAGTCTACTTAGTATTCGCTTCTAACTGATTTGCTATCTCAATAAGATCTCGGCCAATCAAATCTGGCTTGGCGGCAAGAGGGTAGAGTGCTTTACCTGGACGCATAATAAATGCGGTTTTCCAACCTGCTTTATCTGCTCCTGCTAAATCCCATGGGTGTGCGGCAATTAACATGGCATCTTCAGGTGCTATTTTCATTTCTTTTTGTGCCCAGTCATATACTTTTAAATCTGGCTTAAAGGTTTTTAAATTTTGAACAGTTAATGAGCCATCAAAATATTGTGCTAGATTTGAGTTTTTAAGTTGAGCTGCAATGCCTGCATCAGAAGAGTTAGTTAATGTGATCATGGTATAACCCAGTGCGCGTATCTTTTTCAAGCCTTCAACTACATCCTTATGTGGTGCTAGGTCTCTAAAGGGGGTTAGTACTGCGGTACGCGCTTCTTCAGGTGTTAGTTTAATATTTTGTTGGTTTGCAATCATTTCTAATGAGGCGATGCCTATTTCAGCAAAACTATTATATTCACCTGTCACATTCCCAACTAAAGAGTAATGTAACATTGTAGTAAACCAATAAGGGACTAGTTCATCGCGCCCACCTAAGGCTTTAGAAACAGATTTGCCTACATTTTCTAAGTCTAGTAGCGTTTCGTTAACATCAAAGAAAATGACCTTTGGTTTTATTGGTTGATTTGAGTCTGAATCTTGAGAATGTGCAAAGGTTGAAGTCAAGCTTATTGATACTAGTAAGCCAATCATAAAATTTTTAAAGCGAATCATTATAAAATACCTGTAAAGTTAAATTGTTGAAGTTATGCACTTATTATTTGAATCTAAGAAGTTTATAACTGAGTCTATAACTGGGCTTAACGCCCCTTAATAAACGAAAAACGGTTTACACATAAAAAGAGAAAGTAAAGGCCGTCACCTACAGACCACTGAATACTCGTTTAAATTTCAATTTTTTCATAAATAAAAAATACGTTGTTTATTTATACAGATCAATAATTTAAAGGGCGTATTTGTTTGAAAAATACTGTCTTTAAAAATATTATATTGAAAATATATTGAGAGATTTTTAAATGACGTTATTTATTAGTAAACTTGAATGCAATGGTTGATAACAAACAATGTCATTTGGGTGAAATTTTTATCTTATGGTTTTAGCAAGTTGTCTTGTTATGCTGTCTTATTAATAAACGATTCAGGTCTTCATTTTTACGATAGGCTTTTTTAATCGATGTAACTTTTTAATCAATGTAAGGGGCTTTATGCTTCAAACTGTAGTGTTAGGTGGAATGGAGTTTAGCCCTTTGGTTATCTATATTCCGATTGCTTTTATCTTATCTGCATTAACTCGTTTTGCTTTACACCGTTTAGACTGGCACGATCGCATATGGAAAGTTGCCTGGTTTGAAGTATCACTTTTTGTATGCTATTTCGCCTTAACTGTATATTTACTGAGTGGAAGATAAATTTTATGACAAAGTATCTACGTATTCTTTTTACCGTTGTTGTTGTGATCATGGCGGTAGTTGCAGGGCGTTGGGTTTGGACTGATTATATGCATACGCCATGGACTCGCGATGGACGAGTTCGAGCTGATATTGTCACCGTCGCAGCTGATGTCTCGGGTTGGGTAACAACGCTCAATGTTAAAGATGGGCAATTAGTTAAAAAAGGCCAGTTACTGTTTAGTGTTGATAACAAACGTTATCAAGCTGCTTTAGATAAAAGTAAAGCAAACACGGAAGGAGCATTGTTAGCGTGGGAGTTAGCTAAGCATAAATACAACCGCCGCGAAGCATTAAACAATCAAAAAGCAATCAGTGAAGAAGGCTTAGAGCTAACGCGTATCAATAGAAATATTGCAAAAGCTAATTATGATCTTGCTAAAACAGAGCAGGCTTTAGCACAATTAAACCTTGATAGAACGGAAGTCGTTGCCCCAGTATCAGGCCAAATCATTAATTTAAATTTACGTCAGGGAAATTATATCGGGCAGGGTGTATCTGTTTTTGCGATTGTTAAATCTGATTCATTTTATGTCACAGGTTATTTTGAAGAGACTAAAGTGCCGCTTATCTATGAAAACCAAGCTGCCAAAATCGCATTACTCAGTGGTGGTGAACAATTAACGGGTCATGTTGTTAGCGTAGGCAAAGCAATTGCTAATACCAATACACAAAGTAACAGCCAACTTTTACCTCAAGTTCAACAAACGTTTAATTGGGTGCGTTTGTCACAACGTATTCCCGTTGATATTCAATTAGACACATTACCTAAAGGTATTCAGCTGAGTGCGGGAATGACAGTGTCGATTCATCTCGCGACAGACTAAGGGGAATAACTTGGGAGTGGTGTTACGTCATCTATTTTTTCCTAAAAAACAGGCTGTTATTTTTGCGATAAAAGGTGTTATTGCGATGGCGATGGCTTTAACGATTGCGATGGCGCTGAACCTTGATCGCCCTTACTGGGCATTAGTTTCGGCTATTTTTTTACAGTTACGCCCAGAAAGTGGTCTGGTGATCGAAAAAGCACTTTGCCAAATAATAGGTACCATTGTCGGAGGGTTATTTGGCATCTTGCTATTAAGTCAGTTGATGTCATATCCCTATTTAGCACTGGGCGCATTGGCTATTTGGCTAGGCTTAAACTCAGCTTTATCTGCAATGGTGCGGCAAGCTAACTTTGTTTATGCCTTTGCGATGGCGGCAGTAACGGCTGAAATTATTGTACTTTTAGTGATGGTGAGTCCGACGACCGTTAGTAGCCAAGGCGTATTCGACGTGGCACAGGCGCGTATGAGTGAAATCATTATCGGCTCTCTTTGTGCAGGGATTGTCAGCCATCTATTCTGGCCAGTAAAAATAAAAAATTCGCTACAAATCCAAGCTAGGTCGGTGATCAACCAAACCTTAAATTATTTAGTGGCTGAGCTAGACACCAAAGGGACACATGAAAAACGTCATACACAAATTGATGGCGTGATGGCGACCTTAGGCTTGATAAATGAAGATTCCAGTGCCGTACGTTACGAAGGGCCAAAAGGGCCAGGGCGCTCAAGAGCGGCAAATCAATTAGCGCAAAAAGTATTGTCGTTACTGGCTTTAATTCAAATATTTGGTCGTCTGCAACGTAATCATTCTGAACTAATTACTGCTGATTTAGCACAATTATTTAACCGATTAAAACAGGTACTAGCCAGTATTGCAGCATCTGATAACTATGCGTTTTGCGCTGAGGAAGTTAAAGCCTTTCGAAGGGAACTGACAGAATGGCGAGTCAATAATACCTTTGAAGCTCCTTTTGAATCGCATATGTTTAATGTCGCCTTAGATATAACAGGGGATTTAACCATTTTATTGCGTGCCTATAAAGCACTACAGGAACGTGATAAAACCTTGTTGAATGCGCCAAGTATGTTGACTTACCGGGATCCGTTAGCAGGCATCATTGTTGGCTTTAGAACTTTATTAGTGTTTGTGATTGGCGCATGTATTTGGATAAGTACAGGTTCATCGGCTGCATTGATGATCATGATTTTGCCCGTCATATTCTCTATTATGTTAGCGCGAATACCTTTGGCTATTTTACGTGTAGTTATAAAACGCTTGCTAATTGGGGTCGTGGCAGCTTCTGTGGTAACTATCTTTTACGCTCTTAATTTACTCGCGCAAAGCGGCGGGCAATTAGAGGTATTATTATTAGTGTTAGCTGGACCTTACTTTTTAGGCCTGTTGCTAATTGCTGAACGTGAAACACTGCCCTATGGTTTAGGATTTTGCATTCCATTTTCAATTTTAGTTCGCCCCAGCACTGACATGAGCTTGGCTTTTACCATTGATTATACATTAAGTGCAGCGATGGCTATTTTTGTTGGTGTTAGTATTTTGTTTTGGATTTTTCACTTATTTACAGGGCCTAGCATTCAGCTATTAGTTAGCCGAGTTTTTAAAGCGACTCATAAAGACTTAATGAATATAGATAATCAGAAAATGCCTGCTATTTGGTACAACCGTCGAATGGCAGATAGATTGTTAAGGTTAATTAATTACGATCAAGGTTCTCATTCTCGTGCCATTACCGATCTCGCTTTAACTGGACTTAACTTAGGGCATGCATTGGTTCGAGTGCAATCAATATGTGAAAACTTAGTAGGCAAAAAATTAAAGTACCTTAAAAAATGGCAATACAAATTAGCTGATGCTTTTTTATTAGCGAGCCAAGGTAAGTGTAACGACGATTTTAAACAAGCTTCTGATTTATTGTACCAAGAGCTTGTATCTGAAGGGCGTGACTCGGCTCAAATAGATGCTATTCAAGGCATGTTTATACGTATTAACCTCACCTTAGAAAGAAGCGCCAGTAAAATAAAGTAGTGCCGAGATTCAGCCGTTTATTTATCGGTTATTAGCCATAAAATTTATGCGAAATGATAAAGTAAATCATTCTCGCTGCTTGTACAAAATAATGATTAATGGGCAGTCAGAGTGTTGAGATAAAACGGTATCAGATTGCAGGTATCATTTTTAAGTGAGTAATGCGACAAAGAGACAGTATTCAAAATGTGGGGGACTCAAAAATACAAAATTACCCGAAGGTTGAATTTAATCATCTCAAATAATTAGTGGTAGAAAATGAGGGTGGTATTTAATCAACAATTAGCCTCCATATTAACTAATCGATTTTGCGGCATTAAAGCGAACATGACGTGCCATTAATGAACTGATTTGACAAGCCTACCTTGCTTTGAAATAGTCACCGTATTATTTTATTTCATTCTCTGCATTGCCATGTTTTGATTCGGGTTATTAAGAGTGCATTACACCTTATGGTGCATTTTATAACGATAATTATAATAACAACTATGGCTTCAATTATGACTTCAATTATAGCGACAAGGATTACTGATTTATGAACAAAACCATTGAGACGATGTTAAACCATCGTTCGATTCGCCAATATACGCAACAGCCAATACAGAAAAGCCAACTCGACAGTATTATTCAAGCTGGATTAGCCGCTTCTTCTTCGAGTATGCTACAGGTTGTCTCTATCATTAGGGTAACGGATAAAAGTAAACGTAAATTGCTAGCGGAGTATGCAGGTAATCAACCCTATGTTGAAAATGCGCCTGAATTTTTAGTATTTTGTATTGACTATCAACGTCATGCGGCGATTAATCCTGATGTACAAGCTGACTTTACTGAGCTTACGCTTATTGGTGCAGTGGATTGTGGCATCATGGCTCAAAACTGTTTATTAGCCGCTGAATCATTAGGGTTAGGTGGTGTATATATTGGTGGGTTACGTAATCAAATACAGTTGGTGGATGAATTGCTTGAATTACCTCAAAATACATCGGTATTATTTGGCATGTGTTTAGGTTACCCAGCCCAAGACCCTGAAATTAAGCCGCGTTTACCGGCTCATGTAATTATGCATGAAAATAAATATCAGCCACTGAATATGGGCGATATTAAAGATTATGATCAGGTGATACATGATTATTATGCAAGCCGTTCGAGTAACCAAAAACAGAGTACTTGGTCTGAGCAAGTGACGGGGCAATTATCAAAAGAATCTCGTCCACATATCCTGCCATATTTGAATAAAAAAGGGCTTACAAAACGCTAGATTTAGCATCGTTGTTTCTCGCTTGCTATTTATGGTTGTGAGTTACGTAATGGGTGACGCTATTACGTAAAAGAAGAAAAAGAGCCTATTGAGTTAAATAGGCTCTTTCATTGATCACTTTAAATGGCATTTTTTCTGTGTATAAATGTCCCTCCAATACCCAATGCAGTGCAGCTATTGATTTCTGCATTTTGAAGTGTGTGATGTGTTCATGGAGTTGCGCCGCAAACAGAGTGAGTTCTTCAGTGGCATGGGCAATTTATAAATTCATCCTGATTACTCGATTGTTTAGATTGTTTGCCTTTTAAGCATAAAAACTAATCCTAACTATTACCAACGAGGCATTTAGCCGTTAGGCAAGTGTCGATAGCTCTGACACTTGATATATATTTATTTTTTATTATGTTGATTTAGCATGTGTTTTTTATTGGCACCTTAAATGCTTTATTTAAAATAAGGCCGTTTATATAAAACGATTTTATTTTATTCATAACGTCAATGATGACATGGAGTCAATATGAAAAATATAATTAAAAATTGTACTGTGTTTACTGCTCTTTGCTGCCTTGCTTCTGGCGCTCAAGCAATCATTACTAGTGGTTCCGTAACTTCTGGTGTTGGAAATTTTGTTGAGCTTAATGTTCCTTTTAACCAATCCACTCCGAGTAATACTGTAGGTAATAATACTTTCAATAATAATAATCTTTATGCATTTAACGAAGGTCAAAATATTACTCTGGGTACAAACTTATCGGTAGATGATATAGGAGGAGGCCTTGCAGGAACGTTATCAGCAGGGACAACGGTTGCTAGTCACTATGTATTCTTTGATCCTAATAAAAGCAGGTCACAAGTTGGATTTGTAAATTTTGATGCTGATATTCTTGCACTCATTACGAGTACGATCAACTTAAATGGCAGTGACTTTTTATTGAATAATACGGTCACTTATCTTAATCCGACCCTACGTGGTCTTGAAAATAGTGACAGTGCAACATTCATAGGTTCAACGGTGAACGTTGATTGGACAGCAAGTACCCCTGGTGATTATATTCGAGTCTTAACAAAATACTCGGCAGGAGCTAATGTACCTGAGCCTGAAACGCTTCTTCTGTTAGGATTGGGTTTGGTAGGTTTTGGACTTAGTAGAAACCGTCGTAAATTACGTTAACTACTATCGTAAATTTCATTATGGATATGTAATTAACCTCATTTAGCGATAAGTATCGTTTCTTATAAAGACCTTTCTATCTGTTAGGTCTTTTTCAATTAGAAAAATAAATTCAAGGAAACTATTCATCTTTTTAGTTCTTTTGGTGGCCGCCAATATAACGAGAACCAACTAAATAAGAATGGTTGTTGACGACGACGTGAAGCGACCACAAAATACTTGGTCTGAGAAAGTGACGGGCCAATTATCAAAAGAATCTCGTCCTACAGTTATTTTATTCTGGATTTTTACTGTTAGGGGGAATTTATTCTGTACAATTATCGAATAAGCATAAGGATCATATTTATAATATGGAGCTGTAATTTGAAAGAATCTGATTGGAAAGTATTCAAATCTATTAAAGAGATTGCTATTGAAAAATATTGCAACTTGGTCTTAGAAGCATCACAAACGCTAATATCGAAGCAAGATGAAAGTGCACATAACAAGTATTTGTTGATCTATAAGTTGTTGCAAAATAGAGATGAGAAGATGGCTGTATTATTTGATGGACATAGCCGTTCAAGGGCTTGGTCACAGTTGCTTGCTATTCGTTCAGAAGGGCTCGCTGACCAGACGTTATTAACAGAACTATCTGATGAGTTTCGTGAAGCAACAGATCCCTCACGAAAGAGTTTTTAACAAGTTAAGCTTTAAAATTTACAGTGCTGATTTGCTTATATCGAGTTGAGGTTGATGAATAACTTGAACATATCATTTATTTGGAATTTACTATGCTGAATAATATTAATCTTGCCGATATTCGCTCATTTGTACTTATTGCACAGTTGGGCAACTTTACTAAAGCTGCTGAAGCATTGGGTGTTTCTCGTTCTCATGTGTCACGTCAAATAAGTGCATTGGAGAATAAAATATCGGTTAAATTACTGACACGAACTACGCGTACGCTTAAGTTGACCCTTGCCGGTGAGCAATTATTTAAACAATGTGAAAGTGCATTGCAAAATATTGATCAGGCACTTATTGCGGCGGTAGACGATACACAACAAACTCGTGGCCTTATTCGCATCAATTGCGTCGGAGGATACATTGGTGAAGAAATTGTTACTCGGTATATCAGCGAGTTTATGGTGTTATATCCGCAAATAAAAGTTGAACTAGATTTTAGTAGCCATCGTGTTGATTTAATCAATGATGAGTTTGATATCGCGTTTAGAATGGGGGATATTGAGGATCTGGGATTTGTTGCCAAAAAACTCATGGATATTCATATTGTCACGCTGGCAAGTCCTGCATACATAAAAAATTATGGTAGCCCGAGCCACCCACAAGAACTTATGTTGCATCGCTGTTTAACGGGGTCGGTTAAGCGTTGGAGTTTTAACCGCGTAGCAAATCCAGAGCAACATTGTGATATCAACATCACAGGGCAGTTAATTTGTAAAAATGGTCATGCACTGTTGCAGGGAGCATTGGCAGGCTCTGGTATTATTAGAGTACCTAAAATGTATTGTGAGGCGGAAATAGAAAAGGGCACACTTATTGAGTTATTACCGGAGTGGCATATACCAGTGGTTGCATTTTCAGCTATTTACCATAGTGACAAATATCGCCCTAAGCGCTTACGTGAATTTATCGATTTTATAAAAAACCGTTTCGAGCAACACCTTCAATGATTCTACTTTCAGTAACTCTACCTTCAGTAGCTCTACCTTCAGTAATTCTAACTTCAGCAAGCCCATCTGCTATATACCCGTAACACCTTCATTTATTCGGTTAGAATCCGTTCCCCTCATTGCTTGATGGTTTTTGCTGCTGAATGAATAATGAATAATGAATAATGAATATAGGCTTAAAAACGAACACAATTTTTCTCTATCATGGGTTTATTGTTGCCATATAACAACAGTATTTTAACTTCAGCCATATATATCAACACAGATTCGTTTTTTATAATGCCTTCATTGCAGCAAACTAGCTGCACAGGTTTAAAAAATAATGGAGTTGAATATGAAAAAATTAATAGTGATCACTGGCGCGAGTTCTGGTATTGGCGAAGCGATTGCACGTCGTCTAAGTAACAGTGGCCATCCATTATTATTATTGGCACGTCGGATTGAGCGTATACAAGCACTTAACTTACCTAATACTCTATGCGAACAAGTAGATGTGACTGATAAAGCATCATTTACCGCTGCGATCACTAAAGCAGAAGCGACTTACGGCGCAACTGATTGTATAGTGAATAATGCAGGTGTCATGTTATTGAGTGAGCTTGATGTACAGAATCCAGAAGAATGGAAAACCATGTTTGATGTTAACGTGATTGGCCTGATGAACGGTATGCAAGCGGTATTAGCACCTATGAAAGCGCGTAAAACCGGAACCATTATTAATATTAGCTCGGTAGCTGGTCGTAAAACTTTCCCTAATCATGCTGCTTACTGTGGTTCTAAATTTGCGGTACACGCTATCACTGAAAATGTACGTGAAGAAGTGGCAAGCAGTAATGTGCGAGTATGTACTATTGCCCCTGGTGCGGTAGAAACTGAGCTACTTTCACACACAACATCGAACGATATTGTAAGCGGCTATCAAGCATGGAAAGAGGAGATGGGAGGGGTATTAATGCCTGATGATATTGCCCAAGCGGTTGAGTATGTTTATGCACAACCTCAACAAGTGTGCGTAAGAGAAGTGGTACTTGCTCCGACGATGCAGCAACCATAATAAAGAGATACTGAGTTAAATAGAATACAAAGCGGGTTATTTAATGGGTGGCTCGCTTTATATTGGAAAAGCCTAATACATCAAATATCTTGTTAGTTCTCAAGGTTACCTCTCACGTTATACTGAGAACATGTCCACGGCATTGCTTATAAATTTAGGCTTATTAATTGGGGTTATTAAATTATGGCCGGTTAATTTTTGCATCTAAATGATAACGGATATTATTGGCTTGTTATTCATTACTGGCTTGCACAGTCAAGTCTTTAACTCTTATTAGATATTCAAGCATACAATACACATTTCAGTTAACTTGTTAAGTGATTAGTAGTCTCTGAAGGTTGCTTTCATATTTTATTCACATTAAAATTGACGTCGATTACAGGTTTTATTGTCTCAGGTCATGGTAAATCATTTTTTCACAAAGAGTACCTGTAATACGAAGTCAAACAGGGAATGTTAGTTCACTCTCTGCCCACCCCCGAAATATTTTAAATAAGGCAATGTAATATGCTAAAACGTATTGTTTATGGCGTATCTGGCGCAGTAATTATTGGACTTGGTTTATTCAGCTTTTATGCTTGGAACCCTTCTATTGATCCAATAACCCCCCCAGTTAAGAGTGATTATTCCCAACAAGTTATTGAACAAGGCAAAGTACTTGCAGCTGCCGGTTATTGCAGTACATGCCATACACCCGCTGGTGGTAAACCTTACGCAGGTAACTACGAAATGCACACCGAGTTTGGTACGATTTATTCTAGTAATATCACTCCAGATGTTGAAACAGGTATTGGTAGCTGGTCTGAAGAAGCTTTTAATCGTGCTATGCGCAGCGGTGTGAGCCGTGATGGGCACCATTTATTACCCGCGTTTCCTTTTGAGCACTTTAATAAAATGACCGACGAGGATATTCGTGCTATTTACGCTTATATCATGACGTCAGTGCCAGCTGTTAACCAAGTTAAAAAAGAAAATGGTATTCCATTTCCGCTTAATATTCGTTGGTTACAAGCAGGTTGGAAGTTGTTATTTGCAGATACACAGTCATTCCAAACTAATGATAATAAATCTGAGCAATGGAATCGCGGTGCTTATTTGGCTGAAGGTATTGCCCATTGTGGTGCCTGTCATACGCCACGTAATGCGTTGGGTGGTGAAAAATACGACCAAATGTATCAAGGTGCGGATATTGATGGCTGGATAGCTCCTTCATTAACGGCAACAAGCACTTCTCCTATCCCTTGGCGTGCGGAAGATTTTTATGAATACTTAACCACGGGTAATTCTCCATATCATGGCAGTGCTGCAGGTCCAATGGCACCGGTCATGCACAAAGGTTTATCGGCATTACCAGAGCATGATGTGCAAGCGATTAGTTTGTATTTTGCTGATCATAGCGGCGCGAATGAAAGTGATGACCCTGCTGCTAATGCTAATTTACAAGCAGCGATAAAAGCACAACATACACAAGCAGACCTACGTATTGACGAAGGCGCTAGATTATATGCAACGGCTTGCCAAGCTTGCCATTACAGCAGTGACGAACTAGTCAAAGGTCGTCCATTATTAACACTAGGGTCAGCGACTCACCTTGAACAACCAACCAATTTGGTTAATGTAATATTGGATGGTGTGCGCAGTGACCAAGGTATTAGTGGCGTTGTTATGCCTGGATTCCGTGATGCATTAAGTGATCAAGATATTAGTGCAATCGTTGCCTACTTACGTCAATCGGCAGGTCAAAAGCCTTGGCCTGAATTGCAACAAAAAGTAACTGAAATCCGCAATCAACCCCGATTTGAGCAATAATTCACAGGAGAAGTGACAATGGCAAAATTTATTTTAAACGGCGAGTCGATGACAGCCGATGTAGAAAGTGATACTCCTTTACTGTGGGTTATTCGTGACGAACTTAATATGACTGGTACTAAATTTGGTTGTGGTATCGGTACCTGTGGCGCTTGTACTGTGCATGTAGGTGGACGTGCTACACGTTCATGTATTACGCCGGTTTCGTCAGTGGAAGGTGCTGAAATAACAACGATTGAAGGATTGTCAGAAAAAGACGACCACCCATTACAAGTTTCATGGAAAAACTTACAAGTGCCACAATGTGGTTACTGTCAGTCAGGTCAAATCATGCAGGCCGCAGCACTATTAAAAGATATTCCTAAACCGACAGATAAAGATATTGATGCGGTAATGGGCGGTAACTTATGCCGCTGTATGACTTATGTACGTATCCGTAGTGCCATTCATGAAGCTGCAAATGCTATTGAAATTAAAGGAGTGCAATCATGAGTAGATTACCTAAACGTGGTTCACCGGGCATTACCCGTCGTGGTTTTTTAATTGGTATGACAGCTGTGGGTATCAGCTTTGGTTTCCCACGTCATTTGATGGCTGCGATGGACCCAGCTAGTGCAGACGGTAAAGTATTACCTAGTGAAGGTGATATTTATGAGCCGTCATTGTGGTATTCAATTGATACTGCCGGCAAGATTAAAGTGAATATTATGCGCTCAGAAATGGGCCAACATGTGGGTACGGCTATCGCGCGTATTCTTGCTGATGAGCTAGAAGCTGATTGGAATGATGTTGAAATTATTCATGTTGATAGTGATCCTCGTTGGGGTTACATGGTTACGGGGGGGAGTTGGTCTATTTCACAAAGTTGGCCTGTTTACCGTCAAGCGGGTGCCGCGGGGCGTACGGCTTTAATTGAAGCTGCGGCTAAAAAGTGGGGCATTTCAACAAAAGATTGTGAAGCTAAAAACGGTAAGATCATCTCTAGTAAAGGTGAGTTATCCTTCGGTGAGTTAGTTACCTTAGGACTGACACGCAAGTTTACTGAAGAAGAGTTAAAAACCTTACCCCTTAAACCGAATCAAGATCTTAAATTAGTTGGCCAACAAGTAACGTCGCTTGATGTTGCCAATAAAACCAACGGTAAAACAATCTATGGTATCGACGCTAAAGTTGATGGCATGGTGTATGCGAACCCTATTTTACCGCCGACTCGTTATGGCGCTAAAGTAGTTAGTTTTGATGATTCAGCTGCAAAAGCTGTCAAAGGTTATCAAAAAACCATCGTATTAGAAGATGCAAGTGGCAGCGTACCGGGATGGTTGATGGTGATTGCGAGCAGTTTTATTGGCGCGCAAAAAGCCTCAAAACTGGTTAAAGTCACATGGGATGCAGGTAAAACAACTGATGTGTCTGAAGCTGACATAATAGAGCATGGTAAAAAACTACTAAGCGACTCAAGCAAAGGTGGTATTTTAGATACAGGTAATGTTAAAACGGAACCTGCATTTGAAAGTGCGAGCAGCACGATTTCTCAAGAATATATTACTAGCACCGTCTTACATGCGCAGATGGAACCTTTGAATGCTTTGGTATTTAAAAATTCAGATGGCATATGGGAAGTACATTCTGGTTGCCAGTGGCAGTCCCTTACTTTACCAGTATTAGCCACTGCATTAGGTGAAGATGTCGCTAATATTGTGATTCGTACTTATATGTTAGGTGGTGGTTTTGGCCGTCGACTAAATGGTGATTACACTATTCCTGCGGCATTAACTTCTAAAGCATTGGGTGGTAAGCCGGTTAAAATGGTGTTGATGCGTCCACAAGATATGCAATTTGATAGCGCGCGTTCAGCATCAGTTCAACAATTAAAAATGGCCTTTAATGATAAAAAAGCAGTAACTGCGATGGAACATCACGCAACAGCAGGTTGGCCGACACAGGTATTAGCACCTGGTTTTATGCCTAAAGGTGTTAATGGCGAGGTTTATGACCCGTTTGCCATTGCTGGTGCTGATCACTGGTATAGCGTTGGCGCACAAAAAGTACGTGCCGTCTCTAACGACCTTGCGATGGCGACTTTTAGACCAGGCTGGTTACGTTCAGTTGGACCGGGTTGGACAGGTTGGGCAGTGGAAAGCTTTATGGATGAAGCGGCGCATCATGCCGGTAAAGATCCCGTACAGTTCCGCCTTGATATGCTGATTGCAGAAGGTCGAAATGCAGGTACTACACCAGTTGCAGAAGGTGGTGCAGCACGTCAAGCAGCGGTATTGAAAAAAGCGGCAGAAATGATTGGTTGGGGTACTGAGCAAGCTGAAGATACAGGGCTTGGTATTGCTTCTACTTTTGGTCAAGAGCGCGATATGCCTACATGGGTATCCTGTGCAGTGCAAGTTCATGTCGATAAAAGCAATGGCCTGGTTAATGTACAGAAATTAGTTGTTGCGATTGATGCTGGTATTATTGTCGATCCAAATGGTGCAGAAGCACAATGTCAGGGGGCTGCATTATGGGGCTTATCGATGGCATTGTATGAAGGGACTGAGCTACTTAATGGACAGTATAAAGATTCTAACTTTGATACTTATACACCTTTACGTTTAGGCCAAACGCCTGACGTTCAAGTTGAGTTTATTGCCAGTAAAATGCCTCCTTCTGGATTAGGTGAGCCAGCAGTAACTGCGGTTGCACCTGCGATTGCTAATGCAATTTATCAAGCAGTGGGGGTGCGTTTACGTAAAATCCCAATGAGACCAAGTGAGTTAAAAAGTGCTTTAGCAAAAGCTTAAGTTATACCAACTTCGCTAACTAACTGATCAATCGTACTGGTTAAAAGGAACTATTTTCGCGTTAAAATTTTTGTAATGGGGGCAACCATTTACGCCAAATTTTACCTTAAACTTGCTCCTTTTTCCTGCGTAATATTTGATCATTAAATTAAGGAATTGGTATTAATATAATCGCTTGTCACATTAAAAATGCCCGATTGATTCGGGCTTTTTTATCTCTTTTATACTTACTACCCATTTCGCTTATTTTAACTCTCTAACTCTCTAACTTTCTAATTTCTGCTGTTGCCATTGTTGAAGATCATCTTGCGTGTCGATATCGTTAATAGCGTTGGGTAACGCTAAGCAAGTTAACTGCTTCTGTTGTGCTAATTGTTGCAGAACAGGCTTAGCACCTTGGTCGCCTTTAAGCTGTGTTAACGCGTCAAATTGTTCACTGGTGAAGATAGCAGGAACCCCTAACTGACCTTGGTATGATGCACAAACATTGCTTTGTTCTGTTAACCAATGCTCCGCTAACGTTATATAGTCTGTGTAAGTCACTCCAATATGGTCACCAAGTGCTAATAACAAGCCACTAGCATTAGCAGAACGCGCGGCTTTAACACCGACTTTAACCGATGTTGATAAACCGTCAAGGCTGTTATCGTTGATCCTATAAGCGCAAGATGTTGGCAGCAATTGACTCAACTCACTGTGGTGAGTCCCTAATATAACGACAACATTGTTGCTTATATGCTTTGAGGTTAAATAGTCTGCAACATGGCTTAACTTATCTAGACTGTGCAATAACAAGGGTTGCTTCACTAACAGTCCATCAGCATTTAAATCTGTAATGGATTGCGCTAATTTAATGCCGTTAAATCGACTACTCTTGCCCGCCGCTAACAACACTAAAGTTAATGTTCTTGGTGCAGCCTTAAGCTCCTCTATTGTATTCACTGTTGTCGTATCCACAGGTTGCCTTATAGTTCTGCTTATTACTGGGCTTATATTTAAAAGACTGCACACTGTTTATTTATTAACAGTCGTCATTTAAGCAATGAAATTTATCGTCAGAATGATGGCTATGATTTTATTTGTTGCGTTTTTTTATGAAAAACCGCATGACACTCGGCTAAGATACTTAGGGCAATAGACTCAGGCAGTTCCCCACCAATATCAAACCCAGCGGGTGCAGAAAAGAAACCTTTAAAATCATCCAAGGTAATATTAGCTTTACTAAAAACCTGATCGCGACGATGGTGCGGGCCAAGCAGTGCGATATAAGCTTGGTTGCTTTGACTAATGAGTTTTAATGCTAATGCATCCAAGGTCAAATTGTGTTGCATGACCACAACAGCATCAATATTTAACAACTTCTCATTATCTAATTGAGCGATGGGATGCTTAATAATATGGACATCGGGAAAATGATGTTGATGTGCATAACTAGACCGTTCATCAAATACTGTGACTTTCCAGCCTAATTGTATGGCCATCATTGCCAGCGGTTGCGCATCTAAACCACCGCCGAAAATAGCGAGGTGGAAACGTGTTCGGCAAGGGATTTGAAGCATTGTTAATGCTGCTGATTGACTCGGGTTACTGTAAGTGCTTTTACTAAAATCATAGTCAGCTGTATTGCTAATTGGCAGCACATTCGCAACGATAGATGACGCTTGAGTACCTGATTCAACTAACGGTAAGTGGTACTCACAATTAGTTGAGGTTAATTGCTCCTTTAACCTCTGTAAATGTAGATAATTATTCTCAGCGGTGACCGGTATTAATAATAAATCGACAATACCCCCACAACCCAGTTGATAGCTTGCATCTGATTCATCACTAGCATCATAGGTGATATTAATCGCTTGATCTTGCTGAATAGCACGCTGTGCATGGCGCAGTAAATCGCCTTCTAAACAACCACCGCTGACTAATCCAATACTTTTTCCTAACCAATGAAATAACATCATTGCACCGGTTTTACGATAAGAAGAGCCTTGGATTTTGGTAATAACTGCCAGTACCCATTTATCATTTGGGAATCTGCTCCACTGCGCTAATAAATCTTCAATATGATGTGACATTTATTTCCTGTTTTATTTTGCCGTGCTCTGGTTTCTAAAATACATACGACTAAAAAATGTTGAAGACAATTTTAAGCTTTAACGTTTTTATATCAAGGTTATTTAAAGAGTAAAGTCGGTATATAAGGTCGGTATGTAATAAATAACCTCAGTTCTGGATAAGCAAAGCGATACAACACCGCTATTTTCGCGGGTTTCTTCGTTAAATTATCTCTCAATAACCAGTTATTGCTTCAATAATTCGCCTTGAACTCCGCGCCTTGAACTACGCAAATCTAGCAGCACTGTATAGCCAAAAAAATAATTTTATGATTTGGAATATAATTCCGCTTTCATTAATCAGAATTGAGGTTAAGTAGTGTTGAATGGCTTGTTAAGTTATTTAGAGCGTTGCTTATTCCGAACTGAGGTTATTTAAAAAGGTTAAACCTAGGTTTATTCAGGTTGAGCGGATCCTGACCGTAACGTTAACCTTTTTAGCAGTTAGCTTTAAGTTATTTGCTTTTAGCTTGCTTGTAATTGTTTCTGCTGGGAGCGCTCTTTTACTTCTTTTCTGGCTTCTGAACGCTTTTCTTTACGTTTTAGGGCTGCGGCAAAGCGTTCGCGCTCTCTATCTGTTTCACAAATGATCTGTGGAATTTGACGCGGTTTTCCTTCCGGATCTAAAGAAACAAAGGTCAGGTAAGCGGATGCAGTATGGCGAACTTCACCTGTTAATACAGACTCCGCTTCAATGCGAGCGCCAATTTCCATCGAAGTTGAGCCAACAAAATTAACACTAGTTTTAATTCTAAGAATATCACCTACATATACCGGAGAGTGGAAGTCTAGACGATCCAACGAGACGGTTACGGCATTACCGCCAGTATGACGCATTCCTACCATACAAGCGGTGTTATCCACTAACTTCATGATTGAGCCACCGTGAACATTGCCTGCAATATTGGCATCAACATCCATCATCTGCTGAACAACAGTTATAGTGCTGAATGCAACTGTTTTAGGTTCCATATTATCTTCGATGTAAGCATCTGTGGGTCTAACTTGTTTTCTATCAATCGTTTTTACAGCTTTCATTGTTTTTCCTGATTTAAGGCCAGTATTGAAAAATCCTACTAAGGTAATAAAAAATAACCACCTAGTAAGATCTGCGTCACATTTTTAAGCATTGTTCCAGTATAAATATTTTTCAACGGAATTGTTAATTATTTGTTGCAAAATTTCTTTTCGTAACAGGTTAGGAGAAGAGAGCGAAGAAGATGATGGATAAGGTAAAGTAAGTTTTGCTGATACAGCATTTATTCACCCACGGTATGGAAGGGGCTTTACAGAATTGGCAGCGTTTGTTTGTAAAGTATAGAGATAAAAAAACCGAGCGATAATGGCTCGGTTTATTGATGCTAGCTTTAAAGTTTGTTGTCGTTTTAAAGCTAGTTGTATTTAAATCTAGTTACCGCTTTAAAAGCAATCGCAGTTATCGTTCACCAATAGGTAAAACGGTACGACCATACTGTTCGTTGATCACTTCTGCCATTGCAAGGTAGATCGCACTTAAACCACAAATAATGCCTTCATAACCAGCAATACGGCCTATTAACTCAGAACCTGTGAAATCACGGATAGCTAATAGGAAGAATAAAACCGTTAAGCTACCAAAGATAAATTGTAAAACACGGTTACCACGTAAAGTACCTACAAACATAAAAGCAGTAAACATGCCCCACATTACTAAGTACCAAGCCATAAATGCATGCGGTGTTGCTTGTGTTACGCCTTCATTACCTAATTGAGGAAATAATAGAAGTGCGACTAAGCTGATCCAGAAAAAACCGTATGATGTGAAAGCGGTTAATCCAAAAGTATTACCTTTTTTGAACTCTAAAATACCCGCGATGATCTGTGCAATACCACCGTAACATAAACCCATTGCTAGGATCATGGCACTGATTGGAAAGAAACCAGCATTGTGAATATTTAGTAAAACTGTTGTCATGCCAAAGCCCATTAGGCCTAATGGGGCAGGATTAGCGTAATTAATTGATTGTGACACTTCATGTACCTTTTTGTATAATTTGTAAGAAATTGGGATCGCGCGCACGATAACATGCTCGACTTTTTTGTAAAGGAATATGTGAAAGTTTGGCCTAGCACTTGTTTTACGTCAATTTAAGGGCGTTAATGCGTAATTTTGGTATGTTTTTAGAAAATAAAAACGGAATTATTATATTGTACAACTTAAAAAATTGATGCAGAGTAAAGGTTTGCATTAATTTTTTAATTTATTCTCCAAAATAGGTACAATAAATAATGAATCCAACTACCAATAATGAATATTAGCAATGACAGCACCTACTCTCTCGATTAGAAACCTACATAAATCCTTCGCGGATAATCAAGTATTAAAAGGTATTGACTTAGAAGCTCATCAAGGTGATGTGATCTCTATTCTTGGTGCATCTGGCTCTGGAAAAAGTACGTTATTACGTTGTGTTAATTTACTCGAAACCCCGACGTCAGGGGATATTTTGGTTAATGGTGAATTAATTAAAATGAAGATGGATAAAAAGCGTGGTGCTATTCCCGCATCCATCAAACAAGTTGAACGTATTCGCAGTCGTTTAGCGATGGTTTTCCAAAGTTTTAATCTTTGGTCGCATTTGTCGGTAATTGATAATGTCATCGAAGCGCCTGTGCATGTACTTGGGGTGCCTAAAAAAGAAGCCATTGTAAAAGCAGAAGCTTTATTACAACGTGTTGGCTTATACGAACGTAAAGATTATTACCCTGGACAGCTTTCTGGTGGGCAACAACAGCGTGTTGCTATTGCGCGTGCGTTAGCTGTTGAACCAGAAGTAATGTTATTTGATGAACCGACCTCTGCACTTGATCCTGAATTAGTCGGTGAAGTGTTAACTGTTATGCGTGATTTAGCCGAAGAAGGTCGCACCATGTTGGTGGTAACACATGAAATGGCTTTTGCACGAGACGTATCAAATAAAGTATTATTTTTACACCAAGGCTTGGTGGAAGAACAAGGGAAGCCTGAAGATATTTTTCAGAATCCTACATCGGAACGTTTTAAGCAGTTTATCTCTACTGTTTATTAAATGAGTATACCAACCGTTTTATTAAACGGATAATATTGTAAATCAATTCAGTAAAAATTTTTAAAACAGCTATCTATCATAATATAAGGAAATACAATGAAAAAAATTAGCCTACTAATCGCATTATTTGCTTTTGCATTTAATTCGGCACAAGCAAAAGAATGGAAAGAAATACGTATCGGTGTTGAAGGTGCATACCCTCCATTTAGTAAAACAGAAGAAGACGGGAGTGTAAGTGGATTTGATATCGATATCGCGAATGCGTTATGTGATGAATTAGGTGCTAAATGTACGCTAGTAAAACAAGATTGGGATGGCATTATTCCAGCGCTTAAAGCGCGTAAATTTGACGCAATTATTGCGACAATGGATATTACTGAAGAGCGTTTGAAGCAAGTGGCTTTCACTAATAAATACCAACACATTCCAGCACGTTTTGCAGCCGTTAAAGGGGCTGAATTTGAAGCGACTGAAGCGTTCATGAAAGGTAAAAACATTGGTGTTCAACGTGCAACAACAATGGATTTATACATCTCTGATAACTTTCCTTCTGCAAAAATCAAACGTTACGGTACATTTGACGAAGCATACCTAGATTTAAAAGCGGGCCGCCTTGACTATGTTATCGCTGACTCTGCTTCTATTTCTGAAGGTTTATTAGCAAAGAAAGGTGGCGACAAGTTTGAGTTTGTTGGTCCTAAACTAAATGATCCTAAATGGTTTGGTTACGGTGCAGGTATTGCCGTGCGTAAACAAAATAAAGATTTAGTTGAGCAATTAAACAAAGCGATTGCGGCAATTCGTGCTAACGGTACTTACAAAACGATTCAAGATAAATACTTCTCTTTTGATGTATACGGTCAAGAATAAACGTTATCACGGTTATTTTTTTTAACCTTTAGCGTTAAAAATGAAAAGGATGACGTACAACCTTTTATATGTTGTCTCATCCTTTTTTGTTGTGCCAATGCTATTAATTAAGTTATTAGCTAATTGGGATTAAATAAAAAGAAGTTGATATGTTTTCTTTATACGGTTACCAAGATATTTTTCTAGAGGGGGCATGGTTAACACTGCAAGTGGCCTTGTTATCTCTCGTATTGGCTGTTTTCTTAGGATTGATAGCAGCATTAGCCAAGCTCTCACATTCCATTATATTAACCAGTATTGCAACACTGTACACGACCATCATTCGTGGTATTCCTGATCTGATCTTAATGTTGATTATTTTCTTTGGTGGGCAAGTGTTGATCAATGATACGAGCTATAACCTTAATGAATGGTTTAATGAAGTCATGACCGGTTATTATCCAGATCATGAATGGACGGCTTATTTACCAGATTATATTGATATCAGCCCTTATATTGCAGGTATTGTGACCATCGGTTTTATTTTTGGTGCGTACATGGCCGAAACTTTCCGTGGCGCTATCTTATCTGTAGACAAAGGCCAGTTAGAAGCCGCTACTGCTTATGGTATGAATAAATATAAACGCTTTTCACGGGTCATGTTCCCGCAAATGATGCGCCATGCGTTGCCTGGTTTGGGCAATAACTGGTTAGTATTATTAAAAACAACGGCATTAGTGTCGATCATCGGTTTGCAAGATATGGTTAAAATTGCAGGCGATGCTTCTGGATCAACTCAAAAACCCTTCACTTTTTATCTTGTGGTGGCGCTGATCTTCCTATTTTACACTGCTGTTTCTACCACTGTCTTGAAGTGGGCCGAGCGTAAATACAGTATACAAACGAGGTAAGTATGGACTTTTCAATCATTGTTAATGAATACGAATTTTACTTACAAGGTTTGTGGACAACAACTTGGCTAGTTGCGCTATCATTATTGATAGGGCTTTTGATCGCGATACCTGCGGGTGTTTTGCGTAGCCATCAAAATTGGTTAATCAAAGGGCCTATTTGGGCTTATATGTACTTCTTTCGTGGTTCGCCATTGTTGGTACAATTATTCTTAATTTATTATGGTGTGGCGCAATTTGATGCGATACGTGAAAGTTGGATGTGGTATTACTTCCAAGAAGCTTGGTTCTGTGCGCTACTCGCTTTTTCATTAAATACAGGGGCTTACACTGCTGAGATTGTACGTGGTGTGATAGGAACAATGCCGCTTGGTGAATTAGAAGCCGCTAAAGCTTATGGTATGAGTCGTTGGCAAACACTTAAGCGTATTACTTTACCTAATTCATTACGTCGTGCTTTACCGGCTTACAGCAACGAAATTATCTTTATGATACACGGCAGTGCGATTGCAGGTGTGGTGACGATTGTTGATATTACCGGTGCTGCTCGTGTTGTTAATGCACGTTATTATGCGCCTTTTGAAGCTTATTTAGCGGCCGGTTTGTTATATATGTGTTTAACATTCTCTGTTATTTACTTATTTAAGCTGTGGGAAAAAAGCTATCAGCATTAATCATTAAGACTTAAAGGCTATTGTTGATAATCAGTAGCCTTTTTGCATCACTGCGCTTTATCTTAATTCCATCAAATAGCTGATCATTCTGTTGGTTAAAATAGATCTCTTCTGCGTTAGGGATTTTGTAATGAGAGCAATCATTTGGCGCAATTTCTGCCTTAAATTGATGCATTTTCCTTTGCCAAAAATTGCTCGTACACTTAATGAAATTGGTATTATTCTTTTTCTATTTTGCTTTCTATCTATTTTTGTTTCCTTGTTTGTTGTTGCTTCTCTTTTCCTGTGTTTTATTTTAAGCTCAAGGTGCTGCTATTTTTAATAGCGACTTTATTTATTGAATTTATTTGATTTTAGGTTGTGCTAGGTCGAAGTAATAGACTGTTACCGTTACCTTTACTGAGAAGGAGTTTCCCATTAATAAAATTAACCCACAAAAATTGCTTAATAGTAAATGGACTGCCGTTAAACCACTCAACAAAGAAAAGCACTTTTTGATCACCGATGTTGATTTTGATGAGCAGGGCAATGTTATTTTTTGTTTATTAGAAGCGATTATTTCTCATCGTGAGGCAGAAATTAGTTGGCGTGATCTACAAGATTCAGAATGTTGGTTACAGGGCTGGAAGTAACTGAGAGATCCGTTATCAATCAAGGTCTATTTTGGTTGATAACGGGAAACGAGCCGCCTTAAATTAGGTAGGTATATGCTCGTTAATTATGCCGGTTATATTAATCGATGAAGTAATTAGTCATGAAGTTAGTAATCAATGAAGTGATTAATCACATCCTAAAAAACCACCTGTTTGATGTGCCCATAGTTGTGCATAAACACCTTTTTGCTCAATTAATTTCTGGTGGCTGCCTTGTTCAATAATGCTACCTTTATCTAACACTATTAGGCGGTCCATCGCGGCGATTGTTGATAAACGATGCGCAATAGCTATAACTGTCTTACCCTGCATTAGCTCATATAAGCTTTCTTGTATCGCGGCTTCTACTTCAGAATCCAATGCCGAGGTCGCTTCGTCCAATACCAAAATAGGGGCATCCTTTAATAATACGCGTGAGATAGCAATACGTTGGCGCTGACCGCCTGACAGTTTTACTCCTCGTTCCCCGACTTGTGCATCGTAACCGGTATTGCCTTCACTATCGGTTAGGGTAGAGATAAACTCATGTGCCTGTGCTTGTTTAGTCGCTTTCAATAGCTCTTCTTCCGTTGCATCGGGGCGACCATAAAGAATATTTTCGCGAATGGAGCGATGTAATAAAGATGTATCCTGTGTCACCAAGCCAATTTGAAGGCGCAAACTTTCTTGCTGAACATCTTTAATATCCTGGCCATCAATAATGATCTGGCCTTTTTCAACATCATAAAAGCGTAATAACAGGTTCACCAATGTCGATTTACCTGAGCCCGAACGGCCTACAAGCCCTATTTTTTCGCCAGGTTTGATATTAAGATCAAGGTTCTCAATGACCCCTTTATTCTCACCATAATGGAAACTCATTTGCTTAAAGTAGAGGTTACCTTCACTCACCACTAATGGTTTAGCATCTTTTTTATCTTCGATAATATTTGGCTTCGCCAAGGTATTCATGCCGTCAGTCACTGTGCCTATGTTTTCAAATAAAGCACTAAACTCCCACATGATCCACTGTGACATGCCGTTTAAGCGGAGTGCTAAACTGATCGCGATAGCGATAGCGCCCACTGAAATAGCACTTTGCATCCATAGTGAGATAGACAAAGCGGTGATAGCAAAGGCTAATACATAATTAGAAATTTGCACGCTGACATTAATGCCTGTCGCCAAACGCATTTGTCGATAAACAGTGTCTAAAAAGCCTTTCATTCCTTGTTTTGCATAAGCCGATTCAGAATCCGTATGTGCAAATAGCTTCACCGTTGCTATATTGGTGTAACTATCAACAATTCGCCCCGTCATGGTTGAACGTGCATCTGCTTGTTCTGTTGCTACTTTTCTTAGACGTGGAATAAAGTAATACTGTATGCAGATATAAATAACCATCCATACCAACATTGGAATTGCCAACCGGTAATCGGCTTGTGCAATCATCACCAGCATTGAAATAAAGTACACTAAAACATAAACCATAACATTTAGCAGTTTCATTACCGTTTCACGTACGGCAAGTGCTGTTTGCATTACTTTGGTGGCGATTCGCCCAGCAAAATCATCTTGATAGAAAGACACGCTTTGCTTTAATAAATAGCGATGAGCAAACCAGCGGATCGACATCGGGTAATTACCTAACAAAACTTGATGTACGATCAAGGAATGTAAGATAGTTAAGATAGGAATTAACACCAAGACCATTAAGGACATGAGGAATAACTTTTGTCCTTCATCCACTAATAGTGTCTCAGGGTTTTTAGTGATTAACCAGTCGACGAGTTGTCCCATGAAGCCAAATAAAGACACTTCTAATATGGCTAAAGCTGCCGTTAGTAAGGTCATAAAAAAAAGCGCCGTTTTATAACCTTTTGTATAGTGCATACAAAAAGCAACGAGTGTATTTGGCGGCTGGGTTGGTTCTTGATCGTTTAGCGCAGGCACCAAACTTTCAAAAAATTTATACATGATAATTCCTTAAGTGTTGCTAAGTTTCTTATTAGTCTTTTACAGTAAATCTTGGAGGGACGTTCATTGCAACGATGATAATGGTTAAGTTATACAAAACAAGCATTAATTACTGTAATGAATTTTTATCTATTTATTCTAAGAATATAAGCTGCTTAAGTTTTTTATGTCGGAAAATTCGCTATGCTTAACAGGTATCTAAACAAAGAGAATATTATGCTACATTCAAAATTAAACTCAGATCATTGCTCTAGTCCATTAAGTTGGTTATCTCAACTGCCAAAAGTTGAGTTACATTTACATTTAGAGGGTAGCTTAGAGCCGCAGATGTTGTTCGATTTAGCGGTGCGTAACCATATTAAGTTGCCCTATGAAAATGTCAACGCGGTTAAAAAAGCATTTCAATTCACAAAACTTCAAGATTTTTTGGATATCTATTACCAAGCTGCAAAAGTGTTAGTCACTGAACAGGATTTCTATGATTTGACTTGGGCTTATTTGCTAAAATGTAAAGAACAGAATGTTTATCACGTAGAGCCTTTCTTTGACCCACAAACACATACAGAACGTGGTATTGCTTTTAGCACTGTGATTGACGGTATAACTGGTGCGCTTGAAGATGCAGAAAAGCAACTAGGAATTAGTAGTGAATTGGTTATGTGTTTTCTACGTCATCTAAGTGAGGAGGAGGCTTTTTCAACACTTACACTAGCTGAACCATATTTAAATAAGATCAAAGCGGTGGGGTTAGATAGCTCTGAGAAAGGGCACCCCCCTGAGAAATTTAGCCGTGTATTTGCTAAAGCCCGTCAATTAGGTTTATTAACGGTTGCACATGCTGGTGAAGAAGGCCCTGCCGAATATATTTGGACGGCCATTAACGATCTTAAGGTGGCACGCATTGACCATGGCGTGAATGCTATTCAGGATCCTAAGTTGATTGACTACTTAAAAGAAAGTCAAATGCCATTAACAGTATGTCCGTTATCGAATACAAAATTAAAAATATTTACAGACATGAGTGAACATACGATTTTAGATTTATTGAAGCTAGGGGTTTGTGTGACGGTTAATTCAGATGACCCTTCGTATTTCGGTGGGTATATGACGGAGAATTTCGAAGCATTAGCGACTTCGCTGGATATGAATCAAGAGCAAGCAAGAAAGTTAGTCGAAAATAGCATTGTGGCTAGCTTTTGTAGTGATCATCGTAAACAACAGTTATTTGCTTTATTACACCGTTATGTTTGATTCTAAAGTTGTCAATGCTCATTCTTTTATTGTTGAGCGTTACTTTTAAGCTGCTTATTTTGCTTTAATAATCTCAAATCATTGTCCTTTTACCGAACAACAGCAAACTTATTTAATAAATAGCCTTTTTCAGGCTATTGTTAACACCATCACTAGGTTTAAACAGGAATAGGTTTAAACATAAATCGGTAAAGCCCGTTTATCAGCTATTTTTCTTACTGCTAAATGTGTATGGATATCTTTAACACTTTTAATTCTATGTAGCTTATTAGTGAAAGCTTCATAGCCTGCTAAGTTCTTGCTAACTACCTCTAATAGATAATCGTAACGACCAGATACGATATGCGCATTAATCACTTCATCCATATCAAGCAATGCAGATTCAAAGACTTCAATTGTCTCTTCTTGATGCCTGTTGAGGCTTACTTCTACAAAAAAAGTCATGGTGATGCCAATGCGATCTTTATTTAAGTTCGCTTGGTAGTCTTCAATATAACCTTCGTCTTCTAAACGTTTTAAACGTCGAGCACAGGGGGAAGGTGACAAACCAACTTGATCAGCGAGATCTGCTATTGATATGCGTCCTTCATTTTGTAGTACTTCAAGTATGTGACGATCTATTTTATCCATGATTTTCCTTGGCTTATTAAAGCGTAAATATAGTTATTATTGATGTAATAAGTTAACAATCTTGTTTCAAGGAGGTTATTCGCCGAATAAGAGCGCCTATTTTGATTAATAATATTACTTAATAATTTAATGAATAGGAAGTTATTGAATGAACAAGTTACAACTGCTGCAGGCCAATAAAGTCAGTGATAGTGCTATATCGCCATTAACTTATGGTTATTTAGCTATGCTAGTGGTGCTATTAATTTGGTCTGGCTTCTCGTTGACGGTACGTAATATTGGCGCATCACCTCTTGCTATCGCAGATGTTGCGTTGATCCGTTTCTCTGTACCATTAGTTTTATTGGCTCCCTGGTTTATTAAGCATCTTGCAGTGATTAAAAAAGTGAGAATATCCGACTTTTTGCTTATTTTATTAGGCGGAATACCTTTCCTCTTTTTAGCTTCCTTGGGCGCAAAAATAGTCCCTACTGCCTATGTTGCAACAATACTGACCGGCACTCCGCCTTTTTTTGTGGCAATACTTTCTATGGTTTTTTATAAACAGGTTATTACTAAGCAACGATTATTTATGCTTTCTCTTATATTAATAGGAGTGCTTATTATGGTCGCTGGATTAGCGGATCAATTGTCGCTAGAAGTATTCACGGGTATTGGATTTTTATTGTGCGCTAGTTTGCTATGGTCCACTTATACGTTAGGGCTTAAACGAGCTGGCTTGAGTGCTCTTACCGTGGCCATTATTGTTTCTTATTTTTCATTCTTTATTATGCTGTTTTTAGTCTTGTCTGGTACTGTAGCAAGTAATTGGGGCTCTTTCTCACTGCAACAGGCGATGCCATTTTTATTAGTACAAGGTATTGGTGTTGGCATCGTTGCAACTATTGGTTTTTCCTATGCAGTGAGTCAATTAGGCTCGGCTAAGTCATCTATAATAGGCGCTTTATCACCCGGTATAACCTCGCTGTTAGCTGTGCCTATTTTTGATGAGCCTTTATCAATTGCTATTTTGTGTGGTATTAGCCTGACCATAACAGGTGTTATTTTATCAAATCGTGTTTAATTTTATTTAAGGTATTCAACTATGTTAGAAAACTTACCTAGCGTTCAAGGTGATCCCCTGTGGGCATTGTTACACCAATTTAATGCAGACCAACGAAATCACAAGATAGATATGCTGGTGGGCGTTTACCGTGATGAAACAGGTAAAACACCTGTTATGCAGCAAGTACAAAAAGCTGAACTTAAACTAGCAACCGCTGCACAATCAAAATCTTATAAAATGTTGGCCGGTAACCTTGAGTTTAATGATCATATGGCGAAGTTTTTATTGGGCGATGGTGCGCACTTTTCTGACCAATGCACTATTCAAACAGTTGGTGGCTCTGGCGCATTGAGAGTTATTGCTGATTTTATTAAAACACTTTCCCCCAATGCAGTGATTTGGAATACTGACCCCGGTTATTTAAACCATCGTCCTATTATGGAAGGTGCAGGTTTAACGGTTAAACCCTTTCGTTGGCAGCACAAAGGGGGGCTATTAGACATAGAAACCTGCTTTAAAGATTTAGAAAATGCTAAAGAAGGGGATATTTTGTTATTACATGCAAGTTGTCATAACCCTTCTGGCGTTGACCCTTTATTACAACAGTGGCAACAATTTATTGATTTCTGCAAAGCGAAAAAAATAATTCCTTTTATTGATATTGCTTATCAAGGTTTTGGCGATGGCCCTGATCAAGATGCAGCGGGTTTAAGACTGTTTGTTGATCAAGTTGATCTGGTCTTAGTTGCTGCAAGTTGCTCAAAGAATATGGGCCTATATTGCGAGCGTGCTGGCGTCGCAATGGTGGTCGCAAAAGATAATTCTCAGCATACAAAAATACGTATGCTATTAGAACGTATTACACGTATCAATTATTCTATGCCACCTAACCATGGCTCTGCTATTGCATCGTTATTATTTTCAGATCCTAAGCCTTGGTTGGCTGAGTTAGCTGTATGTAGAGAACGTATTAATAACTTGCGTAATGCATTAGGCAAGTTATTGGCTGAAATGGGGGCTCCCGACTCTTTCCAAGCGGTAACAAGGCAAAAAGGCATGTTTTCTTTATTGCCTTTAACAGCAGAGCAGATGATTGTGTTACGTGAAAAACATGCAATATATGGCATGTTGAATGGCAGAATTAATCTCGCAGGTTTAAAACAGGAGCAAGTTCAACATCTTGCTGACTCATTAGTTGATGTAATCAAAGATTAGGTTGATTTTACTCTAAGTGGTTAAATTAATATGATGATTAAAAAATCCCAGTGATAAACCTTATCATTGGGATTTTTTATTAGTGGGCTTTGTTCTCTATTATATGCTTTTATCATTTTCTTTAGATAAAGTTACATTATTTCTCCTGCACCAAATCGATACACGACTTTGCCTATCAGTTGCTGATGGTGGCTCTCTTCATCAGTTGTATAATAATTAACAAGGTCAGCCTGTAATGCCCATTTGGCATTTAAACGGTAATGAAGGCCGACGCCTGCGTTAAGTTGTAAATTATAACTGTCTTTATCTTCGTCCCAAATTTCTTCACCGATGCCTGCTGTAATGTAAGGGCGCAAATTAGAGTCCGTATTGAAATAATATTGACCATCAACACTAAAGGTTTCATAAGCGCTATATTGCTCAATGACTTCTTTTAATAGCTTAGAAGAAGAATAATTTAAACGCGTTGAAAAGCGTTTTGAGAAGTATAAACCTAAGGATATCTGCGCATATTTGTTATTTAACTGGCCACGTTTTCGGTCAAAGTTAAGATAACCTGTCCCAACACTTAAACCAATAATGCCGACATCAACAGGGTCTTTTGCATTGGCAAATGAGTAACGCTCACCTAGCTTACGTTTACCACTGATACCCGGTTGCGCTAAGCTATTGTCATCGCCAAACAAGTAATTTATTTCAAACATGACTTGTTTGTCCGTTTGTAAACCGCCGGGCGTACTTTGCTCTGATATTTTGACATAACCTGTACCGGCTTTGATTAAGTCTCTACCAAATAAGCGATTTACATTTCGACCTAAAGAGTCAACCGGATCTAATAAAAATAAAGCGGTATTACCTAAGTATTCACTGCCCCAAACTGTGCCGCCGCCAGCCCAAATCTCGCGCTCTGTATTAAAAGCCCATTCACCGTAAACCCATCCTAATACCGGCGTTACCACTAAATCTTGCATTGAAGGCGTTTCTGCGAATGCTTCAACACCATATTCCCAAAACACTGTAGACATTAATGCTGAGTATAAAAATGAATCCCACTGTCTATAGCCTGATTTACGTGCAGACTGATAATAAACGCCACCAAAATAAGGGTGCATAACATAATTTAAAATAGCATCATCACGGTCCCATACTGGGCCTTCTTTAACATTTTCTAGCCACTTTTCAGCGATGCTTTGGTCGTTATCACTATCCCAATTTGTCACTGATTCAGGTAATGCGGCTAATACGCCGACTACGCCTAATCCATAATAAAAGATAGAAGTAGTTTGTGACCAAAGTCGCTCTCCATCTTCACCATGTTGTGGAGAAAATAAAGACACTTGATATGGGTTATCGTAAAAATCCTGTTCAACCTTAAACTGTTCCCAAGCAGAGTTAGTAAAGGCAGGTTGGTAGTGTGTTTCTTCGTTTTTACTCAACGCTGCGCTGCTGATTGTTTGATTGCCTTGCCCATCTTGATTTAAGTTGTTTTTTAACTCAGCCCCTAATTCTTTATTTAATGGCGTTTGATCCGTTAATTTTGTCTCTAATATGTCTTCACTTATGGGCGTGTCATGAAAGTATTGTGGGATTGGCTGTAGTGCATTTTTTTCAGCTAAAGGTAATTTGCTAGATTGGAAATCAATGCGAGTTAACGGCATATCAAGCTGTTGATTATTTCCTTGTACATAATCCTCTGCATAGGCCTCTGTTATTAAAAATGGCAACACGGCAAATGGTAAATATAGAAAAGGGTTAGTCTTAATCATTGAAAATCCTTGTAGGCAACGGTGTTTTTCAAGACAGTTGCCTCTAAATTGCCTAATACAAACTAAATTTGCACCGTTGGCATATTCAATTAATTAAGCGATCTTAAGCACTGCGGGTTTGTGGGGTGGAGTATGTGACCATTATCAAGTTTTTTATCTTTTCCGCAATATTTATTGTGAGGTAGATGCTGCTAATAAAGGTGTTAGTTGCAAACGTATTTATACAAAGGTGTCGGTACATTTGGAACTGATTGTCTTGTTAATTGTCTTGTTGAGTGTCGTTAAATGTCTAGCGGGTAATTGGCGGCATGTTAGATGATGAGAATGGGATAAAAAGCGTATTTAACCTCAGTGTTGGATAATGGATGCGTGATACTCTTAAAACTCAGTCACTTAAAGCTCATTAAGTTAATATTTCAGGTCGTTGTAAGCGTAATGGTCAATATGGATGTTCAATTTCATTAACGTTACTTTTCTTTCTTCATTTGGTTTGTTTATTTATTTTGTTTGTTTATTTTTGTTAATAAGGTGCAGGTGAATACCATGACAGCAGCACGTCAGTCTATTTTCTATATCGATTTCTTACGTTTCATTGCCGCCATTGCGGTTATTATGATCCATGTGCTTGGTCCTTTTCGTTATTTATATGGTGAAATTCCTGGCAGTGATTGGTTAGCCGCCGCAGGGCTTAACAGCCTAACGCGCTGGGCTGTTCCTGTATTTATGATGATCAGTGGGGCGTTATTGTTATCATCAAAAACGTTATCATCAAAGGCATTATCACCAAAATCATTATCCCAAGACGCATCATCGCAAGAATCATTCAAATGGGGGCCTTACCTGATTAAGCGTGTCAGTAAAGTTGTTGTGCCATTTGTTGGTTGGACTGTCATCTTTGCTCTAGTTAGCGGTTATATGGTTGACGGTATTTTCACAGGAGAGTGGTCGAGTAATATTGCAATCGAGACATTAGGAAGCTCGTTGACAGAGCCTGTTTGGTACCACCTTTGGTTTTTTTACGATTTTATTCCTCTTTATTTTGTTATTCCTTTTTTGCTACCTTTACTTAAACAAGCCTCGGCTGATCATATTAAATTAGCCTTATCATGCTGGGCTATTTTATTGTTCATGCATTGGCTAAAAATAGGGGACTTTTTACAGCAAAACTTGGTGTTATATAGTGGATACCTCGTTTTAGGTTGGTATCTCTTTAATAGGGATAATCGTGATCACTTAAAATATTGGATAGCAGCGGGTTGTTTAATGCTTTTACTCAACTTTTTTGGTACTTGGTATGTCGCTACCGAAAAACAAGCGTACAGTTCATTATTTATGGGTTATAAAACCATTAATACTGCCATTATTGGTGGTATGTTATTTGTATTAGCACAAACTTATGCGCACAAAATACAAGGGCGTTTACGCGCTTTAGTGACCCTTATTTCAACTTATAGTTTGGGTATTTATTTAGTTCACCCTTTAGTATTGATCCCTATACGTAATTTAAATAATGGGGTTTATCAAGTATTTCAAAGTAACTGGATTGCGATCCCAATGCTTACCTTGTTGACCTTAGCGGCATCATTATTATTAACTATGTTGTTAGTTAAGCTGCCATTTATTAGACGTTTAGTGCCATAATAGTGCGGTAATTAAAAGCAAGGGGTGAACACTTGTTGATAAATCGCTGTATTGTCCTTCTTATACTACAATAAATACCTAAATAGAGAGTTGAGGATGGTTAAATCTATTTATTAATTTTGCCTGTTAGTAAGTGATTAATTTTCCATTCAAATTTACTGCAATTTAGTTATTAAGTAGCTAAATAGCTAGCTAGCTAAGTAACTAACTATATTGATGAAAATGGATTTTCCAGTTTTAACTCGAATAAGGGTTATCGTGTTATGAAAAAAAGTTACCCAACATGGACAGTATTCAGTGCCAGTTGTTTATTATCTTTGCCTCTTTTTGTATTTACAAATATGGCCGAGGCGGCATTTTTAGGAGAAAATAGTCGAGTATCCATTGATATGTCTTCGCGTGTTAGCAGTAACCTAGATACTCAAAATCATGCTTTTATGCATGTATTAGGTATTGATATACATAAAGTATTTAGTAGCGATACTGGAGATATCGGCACATTAATACTGCAACCGTATGTTGTAAAATTGAATAATGTTAACAACCCTCCTTTCATTTTTGATGATGGTAACGCTACAAAGCTCACATGGCGTATCGCAAACTTTAACTATACTGCTTTAAATCAAGGCAAGTTTAATATTAGATTAGGGCATTTTGAAGTACCTTTTGGACTCGAATATCAAATCGATACCAATGGCACGCTACGTCAATTAACTGCTATAGAACGAGGTATAAAAGCTGACTGGGGGGTATCGATTAATGGCATCATGCCTCGTTTTGAATATGAGGTTGCACTAACGCAAGGTTCAGGCGCTGAAATTAATAATAACGATGACTCACACTTATTTTCTGGTCGAATTGGAACACTCAGTACTAAAAATATAGTAACAGGCTTATCATGGTTAAGCGGCGACATATTAGCGGCTAATGGCGTTATTGAGCAGAAAAAAGTGGCCTTAGATCTTTCTTATTATTATTACCAATGGCGGTTTATGGCGGAATCCTCTGTTGGTAAAAAAGCAGGTAATAATGTCGCCAATGGTTTTGCTGAGGTGTTGTGGCGTACTCCCAAAGAAAACCTCTCTATCTACACTCAGTTGCGTTATCAACGTGCAGAAATAGATCATAACGTGAGTAGTGAAAGTAGTTCTGCAAGTCATTGGGTAGCTGGCGTGGAGTGGGTGAATGATCATGGTTTCGATGTTAGTGCACAATACAAGCATAAACTAAAAGAAATGAAAAATCAGAGCATTGAACCTATTTTAAGTGTGCAGCTAAGGTATAGAATGTAGTGTCACATAGTTTTAAGCGTTAAAATATTAAACAAAAAGACATTAAACGATAAGGCATTAACCCAAATAATATGAAACAGCGTAAACTTTTTACATTAATCGCCTTAATGGCGACACTGGTATTAATGAACTCTTCTGCTTATGCAGCTTTTTGTTCCTTAAGAGACCCTGTGTCTGCAATGCAAATACTCTATAAAGACGGATACCAATATCGTTCCATCGTCACGACTGTTACAGAGCAGGATAGATTAGCGGTTAAAGAAAAGTTGCCTTTTACTATTCATCAAAGTGAAGTCAGTAAACATACCCTGTACGTTCTTTATAAAGAGGGGCAACATGCTGGTTTTTTACAAGCTCGATCAGAATGGGCTAAATGGGGATTAGTTGAAATTGCATGGGGCATCAATTTAGATAGAAGCTTAAAAGGTTTCTATTTTCAACGTTGTAGAAGCTCTGAATGTAACGATATAGTCGTAGCAAGTATTAATAAACAGCTTCAAAATAAAAGTTTTAACGAACTAAAGTCATTACTGTCAGCTGATGGTGAGACACTGTCTGAAATTGGGAAAAAGACATTTAAAAAATCTCCAACTCTCGCTTTGTTAGTATTACGATCTGGATTAAAAACGTTAGCAATTACCGATATAAGTTGGGCCAGAGATATTAAAAAAATTGAAGGTAGTTAGCCTGAAGAAAAAGTAATGGCAGGTCATAAATAAATGAAAGCAATACGCAAAGTGAATGAAAAAACTAGTCTAAGTAAGTACTATAGTTAATGTAAATAATTGTAAAAATTGAAAAACGAATCAGAATAAATGAAAATACAGCTAATTGAGTGTACACACTAATTAAAGGTATTGAATGAGAATAAGAAGCTATTTAGCTATACTTGTGTTCGCCTGTTTACTCGGTGGTTACACGTTAGAGCAAGTCTTGGGGTACCACTTCAATCATGTTCAAATATTAGCCAGTAAACATACACAAAGTCTTTTACGAGCAAAAGATTTCGAACGCATTGAAAATAGCACGTCGCAATTTTTAGTCTCTACGGATTTGGTCATTGCCTCTGGCAATACTTACCTGATCTTTGGTGCAAAAAATATGGGCGATTACATCAGTACTGAATTGTCAAAAATACAAGATGCAAACCTTTCCCCTGCACTTAATGCAGAGATAAAACAAACCATTATTGCCCTCAAAAAAATTAATTCATATCTCGACACAATCGGTAAATTACCCGAAAAAGCCTTAATTGCACATTTGCAAAAGCTATTACCTGACTATGATGCTGTTAGTTTATCGTTGGTTAAAAGCATTCAGTTTATGATGTCTGAAACCAATCAGATTATTACTCAAGATGCATTGTCGTTAGAACAAGAAAAACACTTTATAAGCAATGCTAGTTGGATTGCTCGTGGAATATTTTTATTTTTAATAATCGCTACCTGGTGGTGGGCAAATAGAAAAATTTGTAATCCGTTAAACACGTTGATTGCTTCTTCACACAATGCTCTCGCTGGTAATGACTTTCAAGTTAGCGATGATGCGCCTACCGAGATCACTGAATTAAGTAATGATTTCAAGTTATTAACACAAACATTATGGCATCAAGCATCACATGACCCATTGACTGAACTTTATAATCGTCGTGCTTTTGAGCGTAATTTAAATGCTGCTATTGACCATAAAAAGAGAACATCAACGATAAATGAAGATAATCGGTTTTTATGTTTTATCGATTTAGATTATTTTAAAACCATTAACGATACGTGCGGACATGCGGTAGGTGATCAAGTCTTAGTTGATGTGGCTCGTATATTAAAACAAAAAGTGCGCAACTACGATACGGTGGCAAGATTAGGCGGAGATGAGTTTGCTATTTTGATTAATCGCTGCCCTGTAGATAAAGCACTTGAAATTGCTGAACAGATTAAACAAAGTATCAACCAGTTAACGTATCACTGGCAAGGTGAAAATTTTCAATTAAGTGCCAGCATTGGTATCGCTCCTCAAATCAATGACAGTAGTGCTACTGAGTTATTAAATTCGGCCGATATTGCCTGTGGCTTAGCAAAAAATGCTGGAAGGAACTCTGTTTATTTATACGATACTTGCGATCAAGTTTTCGCTGATAATAAGCAGAAATTATTGTCTGTGCACTACTTAAACCATGCATTAAATAACAATTTATTTATATTATACAAACAAGATATTGTGCCGCTACAGCAACAAAAAGTAGGCAAAGTCTTTGAAATATTATTAAGAATGTTAGGCAACGATGGAAAATTGTTGAGTCCTGCTTGTTTTTTACCCGTTGCTGAGCGCTATCAACTCACCGGTAAAATAGATCGTTGGGTGATTAATGCCGTATGCGACCATTTTATGGCACGTGCTGAGGAGCTTAAGTCGATTAAAACAATTGCGATTAACTTATCTGGGCACTCTTTAACTGATAATGAGTTAGAAACCTTTATTATTAATAAACTGACACAGAGCCAGATACCCGCTACGAAAATTTGCTTTGAAATCACTGAAACGGCGGCTATTAAAAATATCAATCGTGCTCGATTGTTTATGAATAATATTAAAGCGCTAGGTTGTCAGTTTTCCCTGGATGACTTTGGTAGTGGCCATTCTTCCTATGCTTATATCAAACAATTACCGACGGATAAGATTAAAATAGATGGTGCGATTGTGGCTAATATGCTCACCAACCCAATCGATTTTACCGCTGTTAAATCGATTTGCGAGATAGGCAAAGCAGCAAAACAAGAAGTTATTGCTGAGTTTGTTGAAGACTTTAGGCTGGTTGAAGCATTGACAGCATTAGGTGTAGATTATGCACAAGGTTATTATTTTGCTAGGCCGGAACCTTTAGTGGTTGTTTAAGCAGTATTCGATAAAATTGGATGTTATTACTATTGGATAATTAACAATCTTTGGTAAATTTGAGTGTTTTAAGGGAGTTGATTATACCGATTATATTAAATTAAGTGATCTAAATTTTGCGTAGGAAAAAATGACTTAGTTCAAGGCGTAAATTTAGCTAAGTCATTGTTATATTTGTGAAAGCAACAGCGAAGAAATCAGTTATTTTAACAAGTGAAATAGATCAGCTAATTAGTGTGATTGGTATTATTAAAAGGTCACACTGCACAGTGTGACCTTGTTTATAGTCAGGAGTAAAGAGTGTTAGGCTGACTTAGAAGTTGCCTGCGTTTCCTTTTCATCAGTATCCTGTGTTTCTGCGTCATCGGATTCTGAGCGATTAGACTCGTCTTGCTCAGCTTTTTTCGCTTGCTCAATTGAAGCCTGCTCCTGGCGTCGTGCTTTTTCAAGGGCACGTTGATCTGCCTCTTCTGCTTCTCGTATAGCGCGTTCTTCCGCACGTGCTTCTGCTTCTGCTTTTGCTGTAGCTTTAGCCTGTGCTTTGGCTTCACGCTCTGCTTCTTCATCTACAGCACGTTGAATTACTGCTAGATCCTGCGCTTCTTGAGGCAATAAACTAATCAACTCAATACCCACTGGATAATCAGCATCCGTTTCATTAGAAACAATCTTAATTTCGCCATCTTTAGTTAGGTATACTAATGGCATAGCCGAGTCGCCGTAACGTCTTTTAAAACGCTCAAAGGTAAAGTTTTCAGTGATGTTAGTCACCTTTAGAATACCGCCTCTTGCCATGATACTAGCAATCTTAGCGTAGGAAATGTTCTCTCCAAATAAGCTCAATCGTTTTAGATATGATTCTGATAATTGATGGCGTGCGCTGGCACTGTCAGCATTGTTCAAGCCATAAACTTTCTCTGAACCAAGTAAATCTTGGAAGTGAAAGGAAACTAATGGGTTTAATTGACGGTAAGGTGACATCACTAAGACACGACCTATACCGCTTAAATCCATATAGTTGGTCGCATGTTCTGAAGCAGGGTTACCAAAATAAACGGGAATATTTTCCATACGAGCTTTACGAATGCTATCCCAGTTATTGTCTGCTAATAGCACTTTCACATTTTTAGAGATTAAAATCGTCGCAAGTTCGCGTGAGAATTTAGAGGCACCAAACATCAGTAAACCTTCATTCGCACCTTGTTTCACTCCTAAAAATTTTGCCCATGGGCCAGCGGTTAAACTTTGAATAACCACAGTGCCAATAATAATTAAAAATACTAGCGGCACAATAGAGCTTGCACCTTCAAGGCCAACCGTTTCTAATTTAATCGCAAATAGTGATGAAATCGCTGCGGCAACAATACCACGCGGTGCAACCCAGCTGAGGAACCACTTATCCTTTGAAGAAACATTAGTACCAAGACCAGAAATCCAAATACTGAGTGGACGAGCAACAAACATCACCACCATCAGCACGCCTAATCCGCCAAAACCTAGGTCTAACATGGCGCTAGAATCAAGCCGTGCAGCAAGTAGAATAAACAGTGCTGAAATTAATAACACGGTTAATGTTTCTTTAAACTCTAAAATATCCGCAATATCAACACCACGCATGTTTGCTAGCCAAATACCCATTACAGTCACAGTTAATAATCCAGACTCTTCTTGGTAGATATTAGAGCCTACAAAAACGCCCAACATAATGGTTAATACCGCAGTATTACGCAAATAGTGTGGAAATAAGTTTTTACGAATCGATAACCCAGTTAAATAACCCGCAGCAGCGCCTAAACCAAAGCCCAGTAATAACGTATATCCCAATGCAGATAAAACATGAGAGGTAGGGTCCGCTGTTACAGCAATGTATTCAAAGACTAAAACTGCAAGTAGGGCGCCAATAGGGTCAATAACAATCCCTTCCCAACGTAAAATACTGGCTAAATTAGACTTTGGTTGTACGGTACGCAACATAGGTACAATAACCGTTGGCCCTGTTACCACTACTAGAGCGCCAAACAGCATCGCAATTGACCAATCAAAGCCTAAAATATAATGAGCCGCGGGTGCTATACAAGCCCAAGTGATAAAAGCACCGATGGTGACTAAGTGCGTGACCATTCGGCCATGCTCTTTAATTTCTTTAAAGTTAAGTGTGAGTGCGCCTTCAAAGAGGATAACAGCAACACCTAATGAAATAATCGGGAATAATAAATCCCCAAAAATAGCATCAGGATCCAAAATGCCAAGTGCTGGCCCTAATAATAAACCACATAATAATAGTGGGAGAATTGCAGGCAAACGTAATTTCCACCCGATCCATTGACACAAAAGTGACAGTACACCGATCAGTGCAAGCATGCCTGTGATGTGTTCAACCATATTCATTTCCTTTTTTTCAAACCATTGCAAATTAATTATCTACCCTGCAATGGGGGTCACGGTGATTCGTGAGCAATTTATACGTTTGGTAACTTGATTTGTACCATTTTGTTCATTAAATATTATTTACAGACTGGCAAGCTAATGAAAAATATTGCCGATACTTGTGTTCGTTCCTTTCATTCAAAAGCGTTTTTTTATTAAGTAAAAAAGCACAGTGCGACGCACTAATTATTAATCTAATTAGCAAAAATAATCAGTTATTAAATGGGAGTGTTTTTTAACTTATCTTTAAAAGTGATGTAGATGTTCAATCCAACGCTAATTAATAAAAGCCTACTATTATTTCTATCTATTAACTTTATATTACCGCTATCTCGTTATGTCTCGCTAGCGAAGTAAATAGACTTAAGTGCATCTAGCTAAGTACATCTTGTGAGATAAGGCTAGTTAATATCTATTAATAAGCATCATTATTTTTACAAAAATCATTGTTTTTTTATCATTAAATTTTGCTCTATAACATACTAATTCACGTATTGGAGCAAGTGTTTTTTTGATCTTAATCACGTTTTATCAAGGCTGTTAAATAAAACATTAATCTAATCAGTTAATTAGTTCCTTCTTCTTTGTTGGTATTTTATCCCTTTATGGTGATACTTTATTTAAAAACAAGCATTCAAAAACAAGTTGTGTTCAGCAGGGGGAGGAGTTTATAGCAAACCATTAACCAAATGACTAGAGCCTATTTGTTTATATCGAGTTGAACATATTGTGAAATGTATTGTTGAATGACTCAATAGGGCAGTGTCGATTCGGGGGATCAAGCTTTTAAATGATGTTGCAAATTGATAATCATCTGCGCAGTCGCACCCCAGATTAAATGGTTTTGATAAGCACAACAATAAGTAAAGTGACGTTGTCTATTCGCCACTAAATACTGTTTAGAAAAATTGTTGCTGTCTAATACATAAGAAAAGGGCACTTCAAAACAGACCTTGACTTCAGAGCGGTCAATGATCACTTGCTCTGTACTATTCACAAAACCAATAAAAGGTGTGACATGATAACCGCTGTTAGTAGTTAGTGAGGGTAAACTACCTACCAGTTGTATATTGTCCTGCTCAATGCCTATCTCTTCTTGAGTTTCCCTTAATGCGGTGGAAGCCAATGAATCATCACTTAACTCGTATCTTCCTCCGGGGAAACTTACTTGACCTGGGTGATGTTTAAGATGTAATGCACGTTGTGTGAAAATCATGTGTAAGCCATTTTCTCTTTGTATCAACGGCATTAATACCGCCGCTTTTTTTAATGGCTGTTGATGTTTGTTGATAGAGTGTAAGTAATGCGAAACAGGCGCACTGGACGTTGCTTGTTGTAAGATAAAACGATTGAGAAAACGTTGTCTATTCATCTCTTCCTTTTATACTCCTGCTCGTGAAACGCTTATAGTTTTTCGTTGAGTTAAAACTTATAGCTCTCTTCATTTCGTAAATAAGCAGAGCCATGTAATAAACTAAGTGATATTGCATTGTAATACAATGTTACTACTTGATTGAATCTTGATGTAGTCTAAAAGACACTGCTAGCCCTGATAAAACAAAGGCTAGCAGACAAGCTGTCGTTGAAGTTAAAACCTTTAAACTTAAAGTAGTGCGTTCAAGGCACTTTTAGTTAAGTGGTTTAACCGCTTTTTTGGCAATCAGTAAAGCACGTTTGGGTGCTGGGTGACCCTCCACTGTTTTGGTGGGATCGTTTGGATCTAAATAGTCTTCTAAAGATTCATTGGTCATCCAAGCGGTACTGCGTTGTTCGCCGGTTAATGTGTCGTTAATATCCGCAATACGAACATCTTCAAAACCACATTTTTCAACCCACAGTTTTAATGCTTTGGCGCTAGGTAAAAACCAAATATTGCGCATTTTAGCGTAACGATCAAAAGGTACTAATACATCATTTTCATCACCTTCAATCACTAAGGTTTCAAGCACTAACTCTCCGCCTTCAACCAATTGATCTTGAAGTTGTGTGATGTGATCCATTGGCGATTTTCGGTGATATAAAACGCCCATCGAAAAAACCGTATCAAAAGCTTCAAGTTTAGGTAACTCTTGAATACCTAATGGCAATAAGTGTACGTTTTGATCTTTATTCGCAAAGTGACGCACCGCTTCAAACTGACACAAAAATAACTCACTTGGGTCAATACCCACAACAAACTCAGCACCTTCGCCACGCATCCGCCACATGTGGTAACCACTGCCACAACCCACATCAAGTACATAACGATATTTAAGCGGGCTTATATGCGGTAAAACACGATCCCATTTCCAATCACTACGCCACTCCGTATCGATATGCACGCCATGAATATGAAAAGGGCCTTTACGCCACGGGTGAAACTTTTGTAATAAATTTTCTAATTTCTTGGTTTCACCTGTCGACAGCTCAGAACCATTGCCGATACGCACTTCATCTTTAAGTTCAATATGTTCGGTTTCGATCGTTGGAAATTTATTTAACACCCGTATCCAACTAGTTAATGTGCCATGGACATGGTTATTTTCCCATTCATGCAATTGTGCTGGTAACGTACGCAACCAATGGTTTAAACGGTTTTTCGCAATAATGCTGTAAAAGTTACTGAAGTCGATCATGTCAATGCCTTGCTACTGAGAATGTATTTAACGCTTATGAATTTATTTAATGCTAAGAATCGAACCAAAATTAAAATACTGATACCAAAGGTTGTTATGTTGAAATCCAGCCTGCTGTAAACGTTCGTAATGTTGTTCAACGGTATCGGAAATCAATACATTGTCGAGAGATGAGCGTTTTTGACTTATTTCTAACTCGCTATAACCATGGCTACGTTTAAAGTCTAAATGTAAATCCACTAATAGCTGGTTGCTTTTTTCGTCATCAAAAATAAATTTCTCAGACAGCACTAAAACGCCGCCAGGTAATAATCCTTGATAAATATTGGTTAATAAAGAAAGACGTTTTTCCGGCGTCAGGAATTGCAGTGTGAAATTAAGCACAACAACAGACGCGTTTTCAATCTTAATATTACAAATATCATCCTGTAATACGGTGACCGGAATATCTGACTTATAGGCTTTAATATGTTGCTGACAAGATTCTACCATTGCCGATGAGTTATCGACGGAGATAATATTACAACCTGCCTTTTCAGCAAGTCCACGACGCATCGACAAAGTGGCTGCGCCCAAAGAACAGCCTAGGTCATACAGGTTAGAGTTATCGACGGCACAACGCTGCGTGATCATCGCAATACTATTAATAATGTTTTCATAACCTGGTACGGAGCGTTTGATCATGTCAGGGAACACTTGTACCACTTGCTGATCAAAACTAAAGCTATCTACTTTGTCTAGTGGTTGACTGAAAATATTGTCGGTTTGGCTCATAAGGCTACCTAATTATTTAAGGTTTAATGACGTTACTCACTGAGTATTGCCGCGCATTTTACTTAAATTGTGTTGCAGGGTCATTTTTTTATTTAAGCATATGACTATCAGTGGTTTTCTTTTATAATACTGACAATTATTTTTAACGTATTTAAAACAGGAAACGATAATGCGCACTATGTATTGTGGTGAAGTGACCGAAGAAAATATTGGTCAAGAAGTTGAGTTAGTAGGTTGGGTAAACAAACAGCGCGATTTAGGTGGTGTAACATTCCTAGATATACGTGACCGTGAAGGTATTGTACAAGTTTTCTTTGATGGTGATACACCAGAAGCGACAGCTATTGCTGCAACAGTACGTAATGAATTTTGTGTGCAAATGAAAGGCCAAGTGCGTGCTCGTCCTGAAGGCCAAGTTAATAAAGACATGACAACGGGTGGCATTGAAATCCGTGGTCTTGAGCTAGAAATTTTGAATCGTTCTGAGCCATCTCCACTTGATAGCAACCAAAAGAACTCTGAAGAACAGCGTTTACGTTACCGTTATTTAGATCTACGTCGTCCAGAAATGGCTGAGCGTATGGTATTCCGTTCTAAAGTAAGTAGCTTTGTACGCCGTTTCTTAGATGACAATGGTTTCTTAGACGTTGAAACACCTATCTTGACTAAAGCAACACCAGAAGGTGCGCGTGACTATTTAGTACCAAGCCGTACACATAAAGGTCAATTTTTTGCATTACCGCAATCACCTCAGTTATTTAAACAACTGTTAATGATGTCTGGTATGGATAAATACTATCAAATCGTTAAATGTTTCCGTGATGAAGATTTACGTGCTGACCGTCAACCTGAGTTTACACAAATAGATATTGAAACTTCTTTCATGACTGGCGATCAAGTGATGGCTAAAACGGAAGAGATGATTGTTAAGCTTTTTGAAAAAATGCTAGATGTTGATTTAGGTGCTTTCCCTAAAATGACCTATGCAGAAGCAATGCGTCGTTTTGGTAGTGACAAACCTGATTTACGTATCGATTTTGAATTAGTTGACGTAGCAGACCTATTAAAAGAAGTTGAATTCAACGTATTTTCTGGTCCTGCTAACGATGCAGATAGCCGTGTCGCGGTTATTTGTGTACCGGGCGGCGCAAAACTGTCTCGTAAAAATATCGACGAATACGGTAAATTTGTGACTATCTACGGTGCTAAAGGGTTAGCATGGATGAAAGTCAATGAAGCGTCGAAAGGGCTTGAAGGTGTTCAATCGCCAATCGCTAAATTCTTAAACGAAGAGATCGTGGCAGAGTTACTTAAACGTACTAATGCACAAGATGGCGATATCATTATGTTTGGCGCAGATAAAGCAAACATTGTGGCTGAAGCAATCGGGGCATTACGTCTAAAAGTAGCTGAAGATCTTGGTCTTATTAAAGATGAGTGGAAACCACTTTGGGTGATTGAATTCCCAATGTTTGAACCACTTGAAGACGGTGCATTAACGCCATTACATCACCCATTCACTGCACCAATGAATATGACGGCAGAAGAATTAGAAGCAAGCCCAGTCGGCGCTATTTCTAATGCTTACGACATGGTATTAAATGGTTGTGAGTTAGGCGGTGGTTCTGTTCGTATTCATAAACAAGACATGCAAGCAGCTATCTTCCGTATCCTAAATATCTCTGATGAAGAAGCACAAGACAAATTTGGTTTCCTATTAGAAGCATTACAATTTGGTGCTCCACCACATGCCGGTTTAGCATTTGGTTTAGACCGTCTAGTAATGTTAATGACAGGGACTAGCTCAATTCGTGAAGTGATTGCATTCCCGAAAACAGCGTCTGCTGCATGTCCATTAACTAACGCACCTGGTTTTGCTAACCCAGCAGCTCTTGCTGAGTTAAATATTGCGGTTGTTAAAACTGAGAAAGAAGAATCTAAAGAAGGTTAATCTTTTTAAGATTTAGTTTTCTCTTTATAGAAAGGGAGGTGATGTTACTAGCGATAGTAATGTTATCTCCCTTTTTTTGTTTTTTGTTTTTCTTTATGGTTTAGATGTGGGTTCGTCTGCGCTCATCGGGGCTGTTTGGTGTTTATTAGCAGTGGTTTCGCTCTGTCGACGAGCCATTTTGTATAAGGGCTTATTACTCATTTATCGCTTGTAAATCAGAGAAAGGGCTACGTACACCATTTGCACCAGCTTGTAATACATGGGTATAAATTTGTGTTGTCCTAATATCCGAATGCTCTAATTGTTCTTGAACTGTTCTTATGTCTGCACCTCTTTGTAAAAGGTGTGTTGCGAATGAATGACGTAATGTGTGGCACGTGACGGGTTTATCAAAATTTAATTTTTTTGTTGTCTGTTTGATTGTTCGCGATTCAATTTATTGCCATTAATTAGCAACGTTATTTCAAATTTTAAATGAATGTCCAAGTTTACTGGTATTCGATATATGCAACTTCAGTAAATGTTTTGTGTGTATCTAACTCAATGAAAAGCATGCTATGTTTATTCATGCTAGCCTCCACATTATATTGTTGATAGATATTTTGGCTCTGGTTGAAAAACTAACCCACGGTAGAGGCTAGCACCTTAGTGGGAGTCATTATGTCTATAACGAAAGTGAGTATGGTCGAAGTATTTAACTATAATCTTAAAAATTACATAGCAAGCGAGTTGGCAAGGCAGTCTATGGCTTATTCTGAAGAGTTAGATCTTCGGGGTAATTTTATGCTTCTCATTAATCGCATTCGAAGAACGCCAATCGCCCAAAAGAGAAATGTAATAGAGTCATCGTTATTTAACTGCCCTCAAGAGCATATGTCTGCATATCAAAGGTTTATTCATTTAGCTGAAACTGGCAGTTCTCTTTTACCGTTTTGTAGTAGAGGTAACTTTAAAAACGCATACAAAGTAAAAGATCAATTGTTCGATGATTGGGGTATCGTTCATTTTCACTTCGTCGAAACTGGAACCAAAGAGGTGATGTTTGCAATAGTCGAGCCTGAAACTATTTACTTGTTGGCTGTATTCTCCCACGGACAAGGTTGCTATGACGTCTGGTCTAAGAAGCAACTAGTTGAAATTATTCATAATGAATTTCCCTTTTTGATTGCTCACTTAAAGCTCAACGACTCAAAAAAAGTAACTACTGATGAAGATCACAGACAGGCTCGTAAATTAGCGGTAAACCTACCTATCGTACTTGGTGATGGTTCCTCGTATTACCCAACAGCGATTGGGGTTATGAGTAACAGAGAATCACAGCATGATATTATGGCTTGGATGCACCTTTCTAGACAAATAGAAACGTATGCTCAATATACTGCTAAGTGCATGGGAAGCATCGCATATGATCATGGAGTTGAAGCCAGCAAGCTAAGTTTTTCTTTAGGTTTTGCTTACGATCAACATCAACAATTATTTTTCGTACAGTGTAAATCGAACTACGGTGTGGTAGTTTCGTTATAACAAGAACCTAAACCAGACGGCTAACACTGTCGCATTTTTGGCAAAAGAGACGCAAAAAACTGCGCCAGCACGCCGCAGGTTAGGTTGGCGTTAGTGTTCAAGTGGAGTATCGTGTGAATCAGAGAGTACTATTAATATTCATAGCATTAATTTTAATACTTCCAATAAGTGCATATATATATCAGTTTGGTTTTGGATTGTGGCAAACTCCTTCTGAATGGTCTGCTCTAGGTGGTTATGTTGGTGGTATCTATACCCCTATTTTAACTTTGCTAACTCTTACCGTTTTGAGCGTTCAAATTTACCTGCAAGTTATTCAACATCGTCAGCACCTTGTCAGCTTACAAGAGAAAGAGTTAAGTGATTATCTTAACGAGTTAAACTCTGAATTGGACAAGAAAATGGGGGAAGATCTTACACTACGCCAATTTCTAATTCATACTCTAAATGATAAAAATATAGATGCACTCAAATCTATGGATTTAGATATTATTTTTAATCTAAACCAAAGTCACCATAAACTTTATTCTATGTGGTGTGGTGCTATGGCCTGCTTAAAATACATAGAAAATCACTCTAAAATTAAGAATTATGAATCAGGTCATTACGCTATCCAAAAAAATAAAATAATTGCTTATATGAGCCCTCAAGTCTGTAGTTCGCTGGATAAGTTTAATTACGGAATGCACTTTTCATTAGAAAATATTACAGGTAACAAAAGTCGCGCCCTTGATTATGAGTTTTGGCTAGACAAATCGCAGTCTTGAACACTAATCGGGTAGCCGGAGGTATCTAACCCCTAGCCCCCACACCACCCTGCATGCGGCTCCGCACAGGGCGGTTCATTTTATGATGAATAGTGAATATTAATCCACAATTATTTTAATGATATCAAACCTTGTTTGGCTAAACACTCATTACTGATCGCTATATTGATCCCTTTGGTTTTCGAACTATCAAAGCAGCAGACATCCATAAACTTTGATCAATAAAATCGAGGACAGCCATTAACTTTGAGCATTATTAAGCTCTAAACTATCTTTTAATGGTGTAGTTTTAAATGCGCTCTAAAAATAATAATTATGCAGATTTCAGGACGGGATCAGACCATATAGTCGTAATTACACTTACGACTATATGGTCTGGGCTCTTATTAACTTTATTTTACTTCTTCTTTTCTAACTTCATTTACAGCTGTTTCAGCTTGTTCTGCTTTCATTTCAGTTACCGTTGCTTCATCTTGTTCAGATTTAACTTCAGTTACCGTTGCTTCATCTTGTTCAGATTTAACTTCATTTACCGTTGCTTCATCTTGTTCTGATTTCACTTCATTTGCAGTAGGTTCAGCTTGTTCTGCTTTAACTTCAGTTACCGTTGTTTCATCTTGTTCAGATTTAACTTCAGTTGCAGTTGTTTCAGCTTGTTCTGATTTAACTTCATTCACAGCTGTTTCTGCTATTTCAACTTCTTCCGATTCACTACTTTCTGGCTTGACAACTTTTTCTTGATCAGTGTCATCTACTGTTTTTAATAACGGAAAATGAGTTGTTGCAGTGTCACCTAATAATGACTCTGATTGGTCTGCCATATGATTGTAAAGAGCTTGGTAGCTACTCGCCACTTGTCCCATTAATTCAGCGCTATCATTAAAGTGAGCATTTACTTGTGCTTTGTATTTTTCTAATTCTATTTTGTTTTTATCAAGCTCTTTTTGTTGTTCAGAAGCTTTGCTTTTTCCAAGTGTTATATGATAAATAATAAAGCCAATAAGACCACCGGCAAGAAGTGTGAAGAATAAAGGTAACAATTCATTTGATTCGTTCATATTTATTTCCCTATATTGATATTGTTGTAGGTTATAAGCATCAAGGCTAATTAATGATGAAAGTTATTCTGTAATTATTGATTAACTATACTATAAATAGTTTCCATATAAGGTGATAAAAATACATTAACTTTGACCAATAAATGAGTTTTGATTAAAATTTTTTACTCTTGGAGTTTTAAAAAGTAGGTGTGATTGGTTAGGTGCATATCAAATTTCATGTATTCAGTAATTTTTAAACTAAATTGAGCTTAAAAAGCGAAAGTAAGTTTGTTATTTATCAATATCTTGCTGTAAAATGTAATTTAATTACAGTTTGCTTATTTTTTAATAAATACAGGACAGTCATGCGTATATGTGAATTTTGCAAAGAAGAACTCCCCCTTATGAAAACTCGCCGAACTTGGAAAGAAAAATATTTAAGCCATAGAAATGAATCTAAATATCAATGCCTTCATTGCAATAAAATAACATTTATAAAAACAATATTGTAGATATGGAAAAGTGTAGAGCTGGACATTCACTCACTTTGTAGCTAAAAGTAGCGAAGACTAAAGAGGCAGTGCTCACTGCCTCTTTTAAATATATTAACGTTCACTCGACGCGTTTATAGTTTACATAAACACATGCCATTTAGGCGACTTTATCTTTACTGTTATCATTAATTACCTTTTCTTCTTTATGGTATGTTAACGATTTATCTATTTGATTAATGGAAATCTTCTTCGGCTTCATGGTTTCTGGGATCTCTTTGACTAAGTTTATATTCAATAGGCCATTGGAGAGATCTGCACCTGTCACTTCAACATAATCTGCTAAGTTAAATTTACGTTCGAACGCTTGATTTGGAATGCCTTGGTGCAAGTATTTACGATCATTGTCAGTGTTTTGTCTATTACCAGAAACACTTAAAACTCCTTTTTCAACTTGAATATCCAGTTCCTCTTGTGTAAATCCAGGTACAGTGAGTGAAATTGTGTATTTATTTTCACCGAGTACTTCGATGTTGTAAGGAGGATAACCAGTTGCTTTTGTTTCTGAAGTTAATGCGTTATCAAGCAATGATGCTAAACGGTCAAAGCCAACACTGTTGCGATAAAGGGGAGTTAGATCAATTGTATTCATAATAAGTTCTCCTTATAGTAAATAACTTCAGTTCTGGATAAGCAAAGCAATACAACACCGTTATTTCCGCGGATTTCTTGGTTAAATTATCTCTCAATAACCAGTTATTGCTTCAATAATTCGCCTTGAACTCCACGCCTTGAACTACGCAAAACTAGCGGCACTGCATAGCCAAAAAATATAGTCTTATGATTTTAAATATAATTCCACTTTCATTAACCAGAATTGAGGTTAAATAAAATAAACAATAAGCGATGAGGTGTTTTCAACGTGTCATCGCATCACATTTATATATTTAGGGACACTAAAAATTATTTTCAATAGTAGAAGTAAAATTTTTTAAAAAATTGTTTTTACCCTTCAAACCTCTTTATTTCTAAAATGATCCTAGTATAGTTAATCGTTAATCGACGATTAACTATGTAGAGGGTTTATGAATACAAAATGTATGGTTGTAGATAAACAATTTTTACAGGTCAGCGAGCAACAGTTAACTAATGAACAACTGCTGGCTGCTCAAGCAAAAGCATTAGCACATCCTGCTCGGTTACGAATACTGAGTATCTTAGTCGCGGTTGATAAGTCAGGAGGATGCTTAAATAGTGACTTAGTCTCTGAACTTGGTCTAGCGCAATCAACGGTTTCAGAGCATTTGCGGATCCTAAAACAAGCTGAATTTATTATTGCGGAGGCGATACCTCCAAAAATGTGTTACCGCATTAATAAAAAACAATTCAAGCTTTTTTCAACTCTATTTGCTGAACTATATGACTAAATTAATAGCTAAAGTAGGTCACAGCTAAAGTAAGGCGGATAGTTGTGATTAATTTTAAACGAAATTTGATCAATTACTTTTAACAAGGCCATCACCATGAGTAATAATATAAGCACCGATACTCCCATTGCAAAACTGAGTTTTTTAGATCGATTTTTAACACTATGGATATTTGTTGCTATGGCAGTTGGTGTTGCTATCGGTTTTTTATTTCCACAGGTAGCCGCATTAAATGAAAGAATGTCCGTTGGCAGCACTAATATTCCATTAGCGATTGGGCTTATTTTAATGATGTACCCGCCATTGGCGAAGGTAAATTATCGTTTGTTAGGTAAGGTTACAAAAGACAAACGAGCGATTACTTTATCATTAATAATGAATTGGTTAGTTGGGCCTATTTTAATGTTTGTTTTAGCATTAACATTTTTGGGCGATCACCCAGGTTACATGGTTGGTATTATCTTAATCGGTATTGCTCGTTGTATTGCCATGGTCTTGGTATGGAACGATATTGGGGGCGGAAATAAAGAGTACGGTGCCGCATTGGTTGCATTAAATAGTGTATTTCAAATTGTGACTTATAGCTTTATGGCATGGTTATTCATTACCGTGTTACCACCAGTGTTTGGGTACACCGGTATGATGGTTGATATATCGATGTTGGATATTGCCCATAGCGTATTAATTTATCTCGGTGTGCCTTTTTTAGCAGGGTTCCTTGGCCGAGAAATATTAGTAAAAGTGAAAGGGGAAGATTGGTACAACAATACGTACATTCCTCGTATTTCACCTATTACTCTGATTGCTTTGCTGTGTACCATTGTGCTGATGTTTAGCTTAAAAGGTGAAATGATTATTGAGTTACCGATAGATGTATTGCGCATTGCCATTCCGTTAACTATCTATTTTGTCTTGATGTTTTTTATTAGCTTTTTTATCGGTAAAAAGATGGGGATCGAATACGATAAAAATGCCTCTATCGCTTATACCGCAACGGGTAATAACTTTGAATTAGCGATTGCTGTTTCCATTGCTGTATTTGGGATCAGTTCTGATCAAGCCTTTGCAGGTGTCATTGGTCCTTTAATTGAAGTGCCCGTATTAATTGCATTGGTTAATGTGGCATTGCGAATGAAGAAGAATTACTAACGAATTAAAATGACCAAACTCCGCCTGTGTCAGATTAGTTGTCACCCTTAGTTTTTACTTAATAATAAAGACAGGGAGCGGTAATTTAGATGGAAAAAGTAACGAGTAATTAACTGCTCGACAGGTATAAACTTTGTAACTACTCAGGCCGTCACTATTTAAGCCTATTTCTTCGTTGAAAAATGCTCATTTAAACCACTAAACTGCGCTTTTTCGCCTTGAAGTAAGCATAAATAGCTTAGCCCTGAGCATTTACGTTTTTATTTTGGTAAAAAGCACTCAGTTTTAATGAGTGCTGAGTAGTTACTAAACTTTAATCAATATCCAAATATAAACTATCTTTTAGTGATCTAGTTTTAAACGCTAAGAGGTAGTTTGTTATCACGCAATATCAACAACCCAGAGCTTGCTAATACACCTTATGGTTTTGCTAAATCTTATCGATGCTAAATAGGAGGCAAGCATTAAGCGTATTTGTTGAACATGCTTAATGATCGCTAGCCAGTAAAATCAATGACGGCTTGGCTTTCTAATATGGAGTTAACGTTTAAAAGTATTCTTTTTTATCTTGGTAAGCTTGTTTAATGTGCGCAATAAGTAACCTTAGTTTTTCTGGTAAGTGCTTGGTGAAAGGGTAGATGGCATAAACGCCAAGTTGTCGGGGTTTATAGTCAGGCAAAATACTGATCAATGTGCCTTTTTGTAAATCTTCATAAACACAACAACGGGGCACGTAAACAATACCAAACCCTGCTAAGGCGGCTTTACGTAATGCTTGTGCATTATTGGTCGCTAAACTGCCACTAATACGAACCGTTTCTTCTATTCCTTCTTTCGTGAACCGCCAATCAAATGAACCTTGAGCTTGATAAGTATAAGCAAGGCAGTTGTGTTTTTTGAGCGCATCAATGGTAGTGACTTCACCATATTTATCTGTGTAGCTTGGTGAACAGCATATTACCCAGTTAGATTGGATCAATGGTTTCGCGATTAAGCTAGAGTCTTCCAACTTACCGGTTCGCACGGCTAGGTCTAAGCCTTCTTCAACAAGATTAACGAAGTTATTTTCAAGGCGCATATCCACGCTGATATTAGGGTATTTCTGACAAAAATCAGCAATAGCCTCGGAGAGTAATAATTCTCCTGAGATAGTAGGGACGGATATTTTTATATGCCCGTTTAAACCTTGGCTAAAAGCTGAAACAGAAGCAATGGCATCACTGACTTGGCCTTCTATATTTTTAGCGTGAATATAAAGATTTTCTCCTGCTTCGGTTAAGCTTAAGCGACGTGTGGTACGGTGAATAAGCTGTACTCCCAGAGATCGTTCTAATTTCGTAATTCTTTTACTTAAGGCGGGGGTCGATAAGTCTGCTTGCTGTGCTGCTTTACTGAATGATCCGGTATCTGCAACATAGGCAAAAAGCGTTAAATCTGCTGAATTCAATTTATTAGGCCGTTTTAGGAAAGAGTTTATTATTTTATGTTGTATTTATTAGAAATCAATCAAGGACTATAGTGGGTCACAAGATCCTATTCACAAAAAATTAAAAAGATAAGGAAGATCGTAATGAGATTAAAGGATTGCCATAACTTTCAAGATTTTCGTACCTTGGCGAAAAAGCGTTTACCTAGTCCTATTTTTAATTATATCGACGGTGGGGCCGATGATGAAACGACCTATCGACGCAATACTGCAGCGTTTGAAGGTTGTGATTTGATACCGAGTGTATTGGCCGGCGTTAAAGATGTCGACTTATCGGTCACTGTGATGGGACAAAAGCTAGCGATGCCTGTTTATTGTTCTCCAACGGCATTGCAGCGTTTATTTCATCATCAAGGTGAGCGAGCCGTTGCTGCTGCTGCAGAAAAGTATGGCACTATGTTTGGCGTCTCTTCCCTGGGGACGGTGAGTATGGAAGAAATTGCGCAACAAACGAATACTCCTCAAGTCTATCAATTTTATTTTCATAAAGATCGAGCGTTAAATAAAGCAATGATGGAACGTGCAAAAACGGCGGGAGTACAAGTGATGATGCTAACGGTTGATTCAATTACTGGCGGTAATCGTGAACGTGATTTACGTACGGGATTTTCAATTCCATTTAAATTGAATCTAAGTGGCATGTTGCAGTTTGTGCTTAAACCCATGTGGGGCATTAATTATGTGACCCATGAACCTTTTAGTTTACCGCAACTGGAACAGCATGTTGATATGGGCTCTGGCGCGACGTCGATCGGTGATTACTTTACGAATATGTTGGATCCATCAATGAACTGGGACGATGTCGCGGAGATGGTGAAATTTTGGGACGGACAGTTTTGTTTAAAAGGCATTATGAGCCGAGAAGATGCTCGAAAAGCCGTTGAGATTGGTTGTACTGGTATTGTTATCTCTAATCATGGTGGACGCCAATTAGACGGCTCACGTAGCTCTTTTGATCAGCTCGCAGAGATAGTGGCAGAGGTGGGTGATGAAATAGATGTTATTTTTGATAGTGGCGTACAGCGGGGAACACATGTCTTAAAAGCATTGTCACTCGGAGCCAAAGCAGTGGGTATTGGAAGAATGTATTTATATCCGCTTGCTGCCGCAGGGCAACCTGGAGTTGAAAGGGCGTTAGGATTAATGCGGGCAGAGCTAGAGCGTGATATGAAGCTAATGGGCAAAACTGCAATTGATCAGTTATCCAGTGATAATTTACGTTTTCGTACTTAAGCTTAGTATTATATAAAGAGAGCTATAAAAAAAGCCAGTTTATGAACTGGCTTGTTTTTATTTGACGGTTTTATAGCAAATTAAAAGGCGTTACGGTTTGCTAAATAGTTTTCAGCGAACGCGGTAATTGAATCATGGTCGTAGGGTTTTAATCCGCCAACAACCACTGTTTTAACACCTCGTCCAATGACTTTATCACCGTCATAAATATCAAAGTGTAAGAACTCATTGGCACGTTTGGATTCAACTTCAAGCTTACTTTCTGCTAATTCAACATGCAGGGGATTAGTAAATGTTAAACAATCTAATTCAAAGTTCATGCTGTTATACATTACAAGCGGGCGCGCTGGATTGAACATCACTTGGTGTTTTTCCATCAATGGCATTAATAATGTCGGAAAATTTTGTCCCGAAAAAACCACATAGTTTTTAATTAATGATTCAAGTAATTCTAGATCGTAGCTTGTGGCACCACTTTTTGTTATTTCTAATACACTTTTACCTTGTCCATTAGTCACAACAATATTGTCACCTTCGGCAGCTGGAAAGTTAAGAGGAATACTATCGCCAACCATATTGGTAAAAGTAAAACTCATTGATTCACTGACACCGTACTCTTTTAAAGCCAATGAGAATAATAAATCACCAGGAACACAAAAACGTTTTGAATCAGGGTCATGAATAGGATTGAAATCTTGGCATTCTTTTTTAGCAAAATGACTTGCTTGCTCTGCGCTAATCGTAATGGTGTCGTTTTGCTGGGTATAATACGGATTTAATAACATTTCAGCTCTCTAATATAAAACGATAAAAGTTTATCAAGGAAAGAAAATAAGTGCCAAATACAGGCGTAACATCACATTTTATAAAAAAAAAGCCTTTTAGGGAATAGTAAATGTTAATAAATATCATGCAGGAAATTGCAAGAAGGGAGTTCGTCTATAAAAAACAATATGATATTGTTGAATATTAATCATTAAATTATTTTTATTGTCGTTGAATTGTCTTATCTTGATCGTGTATTTTAAATTTAACAAAGCTAATTCTCACAAGGTGAACACTTCAGTAGGCCACTTAACTGATTTAGCTAATTAAGTGACCTAACTAAATTACTTCAATAGATAGGTTATCCAAATAACTTAGCTAAAGCAGCTAATTTAACCTCCTCACTAAAGTCTTTAGATAAGCGACTCAAAGAAACAACCTAAGCAAAAGGTAAGTGGCCAGTTTTAACTAAGATAATTGTATCTTGTTCAACAAAAGGTTGATGTTGACTCATGTGCGGGCTACGTATCCATGTGTGTCTAGGATAACTTGCAAATTCATCTTTAAACTCGCCTGAAAGCACTAATATTTCTTCTCCGCCAAAGTGCTTATGAGGTTGAAAATGTTCTCCGGCTGGCCATTTGACCAAAGCGGTGTGCTGCGTTTCAAAGCTATGTAAAGGCATTACCTGCAAATTGCCTATTCCTGGTAACCATTGTGCTTGAGTTGTATTAATATTGACTGGTGTAAGGTCTGTGCTCGCAAACTGATTAAGTTTTACAAAGATAAGGCAACCCTGTTCACTAAAGGGTTTATGTCGACTATTAGGGGGATTACGAAGATAAGAGCCGGCGGGATAATCTCCATCTTGATCTGAGAATACGCCCTCTAATACAAAAATCTCTTCACCTTGCGGGTGAACGTGTTCACTAAAATATGAGCCCGCTGCATATTCTACAATGCTAGTGATGTGAACTTCATCATCGGCGCGTGCTAAGGGTTTACGTCGAACGCCTGCCATTGGACTATTGATCCAAGGTTGTTGTTCTGTATCGATAATAACTTTTTTTGCAAAGTCGAGGTTTATATTTGCCATGTCATGCCTATTTGTTTGAAAATATCTATTGTTCGCGAGGGAGGTTGAGTTTTCTAACAACCATTATACTCAGTAATCGCGTTGAGGGATCAATTTAGCTACTGAGCTATGCTGTTACATTTTTACAATCTTGTATCTTTTTTTAAGTTTATAACGCGTTAATAAGTAGCGCCCCATGGTCTCAGGGCTACTTTGAGGCTAATGCTTTTTTTGTAGGTTAAACGTTATTTATAATTTATTCACTGCTGCTGAGTCGTTACACAGCTTATTCTTTCGCCATACATCTATTGATAGGTCGCAGTGGTTATTTCATTGGATAAAGCAGTCAGTAAATCAACTACTTTGAAACTTGCATTTTCCATCAAGGTTAGGTTTTTAATAGCTTCTTTTTCATTACCGTCTGCAAAGGCTAATAGTGCCGCTAGACCATTTTTATGGACTTCTGAATACGGCCCTTCTATTTTTTTGAATGCATCATGGCTTGTGTATTTTTGACTGCCTTCACCTTCATAATACCATTTACCTAATCGACACATAGTATGGTCTGCAAAGTCCTGTACAGATTTATCTGATATGCCCAGTATCACTTGGTAAACTTCAAACTTCCAAACTACATGATCCATTTTAACGGTTTGAATAAATGAATCGGCTGTGGAGTGTGTGATCACTGAATACATATGTTGCGATAAGTTTACAATTTCATTCGCGGTGTCTTCGATTGATGCTGTGCTTGCTGAAATATCACTGCTTTTCTCGCCCACATTATTAATGCCGGAGATAACGTCAGTCATATTTTGGTTCACTTTTTCTATCAAGCTAGATATCTCGTTAGAAGCGGTCGAAGAACGTTGTGCCAATGTTCTGACTTCATCGGCCACTACTGCAAAGCCTCTGCCTTGTTCGCCAGCACGAGCAGCCTCTATTGCTGCATTTAAAGCTAATAAGTTTGTTTGATCTGAGATGCCTTTAATGATGTTTACAAAATTATTAATATCGCTGATCACGGTATTTAATTGGCCAACGGCAACTGATGAGGTTTCCGTGTCGGTGGCTATTTGGGAGGTAGAGTTAATGGTTTCGGTAAGCATCGACATGATTTGTTCAAAGAGTGCTTGCGAAGAGTGGAAACCATCTCGATGGTCAATTAACTCAGAGGTCGAGTGTGCCAAACTTTCTCTAATTTGGTTTACTAAATCCGATGATTGTAACCACAGATGATTTAACTCTTCTTGATTTTGGTAGCGACTCACTGTGTTCGATAATTCTGCTGACAGTGCTTGGTTAGACTGTGTTGCTTGGTCGAGAGCATCTTGCATAGTACTATTTTGTGTCTTCAAGCTGTCTATTTCTGCTTTTAATTGTTCTATTTCTCTTTTTTTGTTGAGATTAAATATCATGCATACCTCTAGAAGCGCCGCTTCATCTTATTATATTATTATTTAATCTTGAGCGTAGGCAGGTTTAACTTAAACAGCAAATACCTATAAAGGATTATTTTGGTTTGATGGAAAAGATTTGATATTGCTCAACAAAAAACTGCTCTATTATAGAATAGAAAGGAGAGGGGGGGCAGAGAAGGCATCATTAAACAAAGGGTGTACAACAAAGTAAAGGTAAGTAAAGATAAGGTAAAGAAAGGTGCAATATTATTTGAATAAAGTGCTTTTCATCAAAGCACTTGATCGTCATGCTTTAAACAACTTATATCGCTGTATTACACCGAATTCTATTGCGTAAAAAGTTGCTCGCCTATTTTTTGAACAAGTATTTTTCACAAGCCTTTTTATGTGCAACCACTCTTATGAGGAACAACTTTTTACATCACTTATTACATCATTTTTGTATCGCTGTTTAGCGTTTCATTGGTTGTTCATAGTCAATTGGGTCTATGATGTTGTTTTTTTCAAATGCTTGTAAACGCTCAACACAGCTACCACATTCGCCACAGGCTTTTTCTCTACCGTTATAACAAGTCCAGGTTTTGCTGTAATCTAGCCCCATTCTTAGGCCATCTTTTAATATGCCGATTTTATCTGTTTTTAAATAAGGCGCATGAACCTCTGTCTTTTCATAATTCGCAACAGCCGCAACATCATTCATTTTTTCAAGAAAAATAGGGCGACAATCTGGGTAAATATCATGGTCTCCGGAATGAGCGCCATAATAAACTTGCTCAGCCTTTAATGACACGGCATAACCAATCGCTAATGATAATAAAATCATATTGCGATTAGGCACCACGGTATTGAGCATGTTGCTTTCTTCGTAATCACCTTGTGCAACGTCTATTGTGTTATCTGTTAATGATGACCCGCCTATGATTTGATTAATTGAAGTAATATCAATCACCTTGTGCTGCACACCCAACTCCTGGCAGACTTGTCGAGCTATTTCTACTTCTTTTACATGACGCTGACCATAATCAAAGGTCAATGCGTAGGGGGTTAACCCTTCTTCAATGGCTTTGTGTAAAACAGTGTATGAGTCCATTCCACCTGAATATATAACCACGACTTTTTTGCTCATAGCACTTATTTTTCCTATTGGTATTGTTTGATAGCGTGCCGACTTTTTTAAAACTGAAACACGATAGCGGCATAATACGCTATTTATGTTGCTGGCTTTACATCTTGCGATATCACGAGTATAAAAACAGCCCACTAAAAGAGTGAGCAAGATCAAATAAGGTATTTTACGTCAATGACACAAAACTATAAAGTAAATGAACTGTTTCAAACCATCCAAGGGGAAGGTTTTTACACCGGCGCCCCTGCAATTTTTGTTCGTTTACAAGGTTGTGATGTAGGTTGTGCTTGGTGTGATACTAAACACACTTGGGATATTGACCCGGCAAAACAATCAGAGTTAATTCTATTAACTGACAAAAGTACCGAGTCTGATCGCTGGGCTGATGTTTCAGCAAAAGAGATTGTTGATGAAATTAAACGTTTAGGTTACACCGCTAACCTGATCGTGATCACCGGTGGTGAGCCTTGCATGTTTGATTTGCGAGAGTTAACTCAAGTATTGCATGAGTTTGGGTTTCAAATACAATTAGAAACGAGCGGTACATATCCCGTATTAGTCGATGATCAAACTTGGGTTACGTTGTCTCCTAAAATTAATATGCGTGGCAAAAAAGAAGTGCTAAAAACAGCATTAGTCAGGGCCAATGAAATTAAACATCCAGTTGGAACGGAAAAGGATATTGAACAATTAGATGCGTTATTACAGCAGCTTAAATCTGTAGATGATAAAACTATCTGCTTACAACCGATCTCTCAAAAGCCTAAAGCAACTGCTTTATGTATGAAAACATGCATTGAACGAAACTGGCGCTTATCAATACAAATGCATAAATATTTAGATATTGATTAAGCCTTTTAAGTCATTGTAATGGCTTTACTACTTGGCCATTGATACGTTTTAAATTGTATTTGCGTTTATATATAAATAAACGCCTATTTTCTGAACTGGTTGCTTTGACAGTGACATGATTAACCATCAGCAATAACTATCGCTGCATGGTGAGTTTTAATGTAATGTGAATGTTTGATCCTTGTTCATTTTCGCGAAATATTAACTAAAAATAGCTTATTATTTGCAGATCCTTGATCCGCTATTGTCATCTATTGATAGGCATCACTAATTCGAGAGCGTTATATGTTTTTTGAGTCACTACAATTTTCATTTTCTATTATTGGTCCCATTTGCTTATTACTCTTTTTAGGCTGGTTGCTAAGAAAAACCGGTACTATTAACGATGCGTTTATCGAAACAGGATCGAAGGTTGTTTTTAAAGTCACGCTACCGACTTTGTTATTTCTTGGCATTATTAATACAAACCGTGATGCAGAGATCGACTTCCCTTTAATTGTTTACTCTATTATTGCAAATTTTACTTTTTTTCTGTTCAGCATCTTAGTAACCAAGTATTGGGTCAAAGATAGGCAGGATCATGGTGTGATCATTCAAGGCGCGTTCCGAAGTAATACGGCGATCATCGGTTTAGCCTACGTAGCAAATGTTTATGGTGATGCGGGTATTGCATTAGCGGCTGTTTATGTGGCTTTTCATACCATGCTATACAATATTTTATCAGTGATTATATTATCGCCTAAAAAAGAGGGCGTTAATCCAGTGATGTTAATCAGTGTGTTTAAATCAATTGTTAAAAATCCCCTTATTATTGGTATTATGCTCGGTTTGGTGTTCTTTGTTCTTGCCATTCCAGTACCGGACATTGTGATTAATACCGGACAGTACTTTTCAGATATGACCTTACCGTTGGCACTATTATGCACCGGAGGCAGCTTAAATATTCAAGCATTAAAAGATAATAGCTTTAATTGCCGATTTTCGACGCTATTAAAAATAGTAGTGGGACCGATATTTATAACGGGAGGCGCCTACTTGTTTGGTTTTACTGGCGTCGAGTTGGGGATTGTTTTCTTTATGTCTGCTGCACCAACGGCAGCCGCAAGTTATGTGATGGCGCGTGCGATGGGCCATAATGCAGATTTAGCGGCAAATGTGATTGCAATGACGACAATAGGTTCACTGCTTACTTGTAGTCTTGGCGTGTCATTGTTGTATTGGTTGCAGTTGATGTAAAGCAACAGGGCTGGTCATACTATGTTGAGGCTTAACAATCGTTTTAATGCTATGCCTCAATACTTATTTCAATGCTAAGCGCTAATCTTAACAACTTTTTTGCCGGTAAAACTACCATCAAGTTGCCCTTGTAGCGCTGCTGAAACAGCATCAGCTGTAAAATCAACCGTGCTTATTTGTGGCACTTTAATTTCTCCGCTAGCAACACCTTCAAGTAATACATTGCTCATAAAGCTCATTTTTTGTTGTGCACATAAGCTCTTTGCAAGCCAAGCGCCAGCAAGCGACACAATGCAGATGGTTGGACCTTTACGGAACATTTGCTCACGTTCAAAGGTTGGGAGTGCTTTTAAACAAGCAATACGACCACAAAAACGCATCAACTCTATATTACGTACGGTGTTTTCACCGCCAATGGTGTCGATCACTGCATCAAATCCCTGTGGACCTAATTCTCGACGAATTTTTTCACAGAACTTTTTGTCGTGATAATCAAATACTGCATCGGCACCTAATTTTTTAAGTAATTTGTGATTATGTGGCGAAGCTGTAGCAAAAACCGTAGCACCACGTTGTTTTGCAAATTGAATCGCAAATTGTCCAACGGCACCTGCACCTCCGTCTATAAAGATCGCTTCACCATCTGTAACATCAAGCTTTTCTAATGCAATTAATGCCGTCATACCAGCGCAAGGTAAGGCTGCTGCGGTAATAGCAGGTATGCTATTTGGCACAACGGAAACTGCACAATTAGTCACTTTTGCATAACCACTTAATACGCCTTGATCAGCAAGGCTAGCATGCCACATAACTCGATCACCGATATTGGGATAAACTCCTTTTTTGGCATCGACCACCACACCAACAGCGTCTAACCCTAAGACATGAGGGTATTGCCACTGAGCAAAGCCTGTTGTTGCGAAGAGTGCATCGACTGAGTTTAATCCTGCATACTCTACTTTAATCAATAATTCGTTATCAGCGCATTCAGGTATCGGTAAGGTCACTTTTGATAAAGTGATCTGTTGTTTAGGTTCATCTAGTACAATGCCGGACATTGTTGATGGAGTGTTTATTGTAGTATTTGCTATTGTCATGGTTAAACTCTATCTCTTAAGGCCTATAAGGAAAGCACCTATATAAGCAATGTTAAAATGTACGATTTGTAATTTCGTACGGTGACAACATCCTGTTTTATATTCAAAAAAATGCTTTAAATTAGGTTATAACGACGTTAGGAGTCATCCTATCGAGTCATTTATTTATCGACTTACTCAACCTTACCTTTACTGACATTTTGATCCGCTTTGAGGCAGGTATAACCTGCTTGTATAATCTAATTAATGCTAGTTTGAACTAATTTATATTAATATATCAGCTCTTTACTAAGAACTAACATATTGATTTAAAATAATTTTATCTAATAAATTGATGTGCAATATTGATGTGAATAACAAAAGCACAATATTTATGTTTTTCTTTAAAAACTTTTAATACAACAAAATAGTATATTGATGAAAACAGTCTGAATGTTGATGTGTTTCAGGCTGCTGAGTTGACGATGTATAACTGATGCATAATGACTTTATCACCAGGTAAAAAAACATCAGGCAAAGCATTATCATTAGGTAAAGCACTATCATCAAAATACAATAGTAAGCTAGGTATATATCCCTAGCTTACCAATTTGTTTTTACTGTATTTGTTTTTGTTTCTGCTTAGTTTTACTCATTAGCATATAAAATACTGGCGTAAATAATAAACCAAACACTGTCACTCCGATCATTCCTGCAAACACTGCATTACCCATGGCATGACGCATTTCTGACCCAGCACCAGTGGCTAAAACTAATGGAACAACACCCGCAGTAAATGCGATAGACGTCATTAAAATAGGGCGTAAACGCATACGACACGCTTCAATAATGGCATCTAAATGAGAGAGCCCTTGCTCATTTCTATCTTTAGCAAACTCGACCATTAATATTGCATTTTTGGACGCTAACGCAACTAATACAATCAACGCAATCTGAGTAAAGATATTATTATCTGAGTCAACTAACCACACTCCTAATAGTGCTGAGAAGATGGTCATTGGTACAATCAATATAATAGCTAACGGTAAACGCAGGCTTTCATATTGCGCAGCTAGCACCATAAACACTAACAATACAACCAACGGGAATACATAAACCATGGTATTACCTGCTAATATTTGTTGGAAGGTAACATCTGTCCACTCGTATGTGATACCTGACGGTAACGTATCCGCTAGAATCTTTTCAATCGCTTGTTGCGCTTGGTCTGAGCTGTAACCAGGTGCTGGGCTACCATTTAGTTCAGCACTTGGGTAACCGTTGTAATGCATCACACGGTCAGGACCAATTGCTGGTGTAACAGTTAACACTGAACCTAATGGCACCATATCACCGCGTCGATTACGCACTTTCAAATTAAGAATTTGCGAAGGATCTTCACGGAATTCAGCTTCTGCCTGTGCATTTACTTTATAGGTACGGCCAAATAAGTTGAAATCATTAACATATACCGAGCCTAAGTAGACTTGTAGTGCGTTAAATACTTCATCTAATGGAATACCTTGAATTAATGCCTGCTCACGGTCGACGTCAATATCCATTTGTGGAACTTGAATGCGGAAGCTTGAAAAGAGTCCTGTCAGAGCTGGATCTTGACGTGCTTTGCCTATTACTGCTTGTAAGCTATCAAATAAAGCTTCAAAACCTTTGTTGTTACGGTCTTCAATCTGTAATTTGAAACCACCTGTTGTTCCTAAACCTTGGATTGGCGGTGGTGGGAATACGGCAACAAAAGCTTCATCGATAGCAGTAAATTGTTGGTTTAATTTTCCAGCAATAGCCATCGCAGATCGACTTGGATCAGTACGCTCAGAAAATGCATCTAATGTGGTAAATATAATGGCGCTGTTGGGGCTATTAGTAAAACCATTCACCGATAAACCAGGGAAAGCAACGGTATGCGCTACACCGGGCACTTTCAGTGCAATTTTTTCCATCTCTTTCACTACTGCTTCAGTACGATCTAAACTTGCAGCATCCGGTAATTGCGCAATCGCCACTAGGTATTGTTTATCCTGTGGAGGAATAAACCCACCCGGTACAGAGTTGAATAAGCTAATCGTTCCACCTAATAAAGCAACATAAGCGACCATTACAACCACTGCCATGCGTATTAGTTTTTTAACTAGTTTTTGGTAACCTTGTGCACCACGGTCAAACAATTTATTAAATGGTTTAAATAACCAACGTCCAAATAGTGCATTTAAAAAGCGAGTGAGTCGATCCGGTTCGCTATCGTGAGACTTAAGCAGTAATGCAGATAAAGCCGGAGATAGCGTCAATGAGTTAAATGCCGAGATCACTGTTGAAATAGTAATCGTCAATGCAAACTGCTTGTAGAATTGACCCGATAAACCGCTGATGAATGCTGTTGGAATAAATACCGCACATAACACCAATGCAATCGCAATAATGGGGCCGGTTACTTCACTCATTGCAACACGCGTTGCCTCTATTGGTGATAAGCCTTTTTCAATGTTTCGTTCAACATTTTCTACCACCACAATCGCATCATCCACCACAATACCGATCGCCAGTACTAAGCCAAATAATGACAGTGTATTAATAGAAATACCCAACCAGTTCATAACTGCAAAGGTACCAATTAAAGAAACAGGTACAGCAATAAGTGGAATAATAGATGCCCGCCATGTTTGTAAAAACAGGATAACAACAATCACCACCAGTGCGATAGCTTCAAGTAATGTCTCAATAACGGCATCAATAGAATCACGAACAAAAATAGTTGGATCGTAAACGATATCGTATTCTACCCCAGCCGGAAAGGCTTTAGATAGTTGCTTCATTGTCTCACGCACTTGATCTGATAAGTCGATGGCATTGGCATCAGGGCGCTGGAAGATGGGAATAGCCAATGCAGGTTGGCTGTCTAACATCGACCTAAGAGAATAATTATCTTGTCCTAACTCAATGCGAGCAACATCATTCAGACGGGTTAATTGGCCATTTTCACCGACTTTAATAATAACTTGTTCAAATTCTTCAACACTTTCAAGACGACCTTTTACATTCAATAAAATTTGAAATTGACTGTCCGTTACCGCGGGTTGAGCACCTAAACTACCAGCTGCAACCTGTTGGTTTTGCTCACGTAATGCAAGTATAACGTCCATTGCTGTTATTTCTCGAGCGGCTAATGCATCGGGATTTAGCCAAACGCGCATTGAATATTGACCACCACCAAATAAGCGTACATCACCCACCCCCCCTAAGCGCGCTAACTGGTCTTTTACATATAAGTCAGCATAGTTAGATAAGTAGGTTGAATCGTGTGTTTTTTCAGGTGAAAAAAGATGCACGACCATGGTTAAATCTGGCGAAGATTTTTCTGCTACCACACCTAATCGTTGCACTTCTTCTGGTAAACGTGGCAATGCACTATTGACGCGATTTTGTACTTGTGTTTGTGCACGGTCAAGGTCAGTACCCAGAGCAAAAGTAACGGTTAGTGTCATGCGTCCATCACTGGTTGCTTGAGAAAACATATACAGCATGTTTTCTGTGCCGTTGATCTCTTGTTCAAGCGGTGTTGCTACCGTTTGTGCAATAATCGTTGGATTAGCACCAGGGTAATTAGCAGTCACCACCACAGTTGGAGGCACAACTTCAGGGTATTCACTGATTGGTAATTGAAATAACGAGATGCTACCCGCAATTAAAATTACCAATGACAGCATAGCCGCAAAAATAGGGCGCTGAATAAAAAAGTGTGAAAATTTCATTATGGTTCCTTACGGCTTGCTGCTAATTGTTGTTCTGGTTCACTTAACGTAAAGGAAGCATTGCTACTATCAATCATGGTGACATTTGGAGAAATTGGCATACCCGGACCGACACGTGCTGGGCCGTTAACCGCAATAACATCACCTTTCTTTAAGCCTGATGAAATTGCGCGAAGATTACCGTAACGCTCGCCAACTTCTACTAATTTATATTGTAAAATATCGCCTTCACCGACGGTTAAAACAAAGCGATTTTTTAAATCGGTACCAATGGCACGATCCGGTATTATTACCTGTTTAGTTACTTCATTTGCCGCTAATCGAATACGTGCAAATGAGCCTGAACGTAACTCATCGCTTGCTTCATCGAAAATAGCACGGATACGTAATGTACCTGTTGCAGAGTTAATGCGGTTATCAATGAAGTTGATATAACCTGAATACGGAAAGTTCTCTTGACCTACTTTTTGCATCACAACTTGTTGCTTACTTGATGCAGTTACATCATTAAATGAACGGTTCCAAGTACGTTCATCAACATCAAAGTAAGCGTACATTGCTTTGTTTGATACAATTGACGTCAATACGCTTTGCCCTGCAATAACATTATTTCCTTTGGTGATATTAGCGCGAGAGATCACGCCATCAATAGGGGAGCGGATTGCTGTAAATTCCAAATCTAATTGTGCAGCTGTCAGCTGTGCTTGTAATGCTGCAAGTTGTGCTTGGCGTTGACGCAATGTTGATGTGCGCGATTCAGCTTCTTCTGTTGAAATAGCTTTACGTTGACTCAAGCTAACGGCACGCTTTGCTTCACTTTTTGCTTGGCTTAATGCCGCTTGTGCGCTCATCACTTGCGCTTTTAAGCTAGCCACTACCGCAGCAAAAGGGCGGCTATCTAATTTAAATAATAAATCGCCTTGCTTAACATGGTCGCCTTCTTTAAAGCTAATTTCTTCTATTAATCCTGAAATACGCGGCATTAATGCGACTTCTTCAGGTGACTCTAAGCGAGACGTGTAGGTGTGCCAACTTTGAGTTGGTTTAATTAAAACCTCTGCAACATCAATCGATTGTAACGGTGCTTGGCTTACTGCCGGTACAGGTTCTTCAGCACAGCTGATTAATGTAAAGCTTGCCGCTGCAATAGACGCGGCGATTAGGTGTTTCTTCATGACGAGGCTCCAATAAAATATTGCGAGCATAATACGAAACTAAGTCGTGATAAAAAAGAATGGTTTTTTAATTTCATTAATGCCAATATCGCATCAATGTTTTAATAATTAACTATTTTGGATGAAAAAATGGATACGACGAGTCGCCTTTTGATGTTACTTGAAGTGGTTGAGCAAGGATCTTTTGCTAAAGCCGCTGAAGCTCGCAATGTAGATCGCTCTGTTATGTCAAAACAGATAGGCCGTTTAGAAGATGAATTAGGCGTGAGATTATTGAATCGTTCCACACGATCATTTTCATTGACCGCAGCCGGTGCTGAAATGATTAAACAAGCCACTGAGTTACGGAAGGTATTATCAGAAACATTGCGGATGGCAGAAAATTACCACCAAGAACCCCGTGGTTTATTAAAAATTACCGCCTCTGCTATTATTGGGCAACGTTATTTACAACCTGTGATTAATGATTTTCAAAAACGTTTTCCACAGGTTGAGGTAGAAATGCGCTTAGATGATCGTTTGGTTGATATTGTTTCTGAAGGATTTGATTTAGCATTTAGAGTGGGTAAACCAAAAGATTCTTCATTGATTGCTAGACCTATTGCGCGTAATCGTTGGTTAATTTTAGCAACTTCAGAATTCATTGAAACCTATGGGCTTCCAAAAAACATTGAAGATCTAAGTGACTTTCCCGCTGCCAGCTATGCTAACTCCCAGGTCAGAGTAGATCGAATCTCCTATATAGATGAAGATGGCAGAGATTGTGAGCAAAAGATGCGTAGTATTTTTAGGGCCAACGACGGTGAAGTATTAAAAATGAAAATACTCTCGGGCACCGCTTATGGTTTATTACCTTCTTTTCTAATTAAAGATGAAGTAAAAGATGGCACCTTAGTCCCTTTGTTAACGGATCTTAAAATGGTTGAATCTAACCCAATGTATGCCGTTTACCCGCATCGTGATTTACCGGTTAGAACGCGTTTATTTTTAGATGCGGTACGCGAGTTTATTGGTAAGGATAAGCCTATTTGGGAAGAGGCTATCCCAAATTTTGATAACCTTTATAAGGGATAAAATAATACTGCTTATCCCGGCGTATTCTTGGCCTATGGGTCCTGAAATATTTAGGCTCTAATAGATTTAGAAGCTCTGACACTTTTCGCAGTTAAGTTTATATTCGCATGTATTTTTTAGAATTGTAGGCGTAAAGCTATTGTTTGCTCGCATGTTTTGAAAAGCTGGCGGCTTTTTCAACAATGGCTATATCTTCCTCCACATCAAGGGCTCGTTGAGCTCGCTTTAATGCTAAACGGGCATGATATAATGCCGCTTCATTCATTTCAGTATCTCCGATTGCAGACAGCGTATTTAATGCTTTTTGCAAACGTACAGACACTTCTATCGCGCCCGCTCCATCTCGCGCAATCGCTGTGAATGCATCATCAAACATATCTTGCATGCAAAGAGTCGGGACTGCTATTCGCTCATATTTGCATTGCTCTTCCTCACTTTCTGTTTCTTGGCCTGGCTGAACATTCGCCCCATTCCACAGAGTTAACAATCGTAATAGAGAGCTGATAACGGTGATCGCCGTGCCTGAGTCATTGACTGCTGGCGACAGGGCGCGCGCGGCTATTTCAGATAAAACCACCAGACCAAAACGAGGATCGTCTTCAAACAGTCGATTATTTCCAATCTGAAACGCTTTAATCACACTGCTGCAGTCTATGGCTGATTTATCATGAGATGATTTATTCTGTGCAGCGCTATTGACGAGGTTATCAGAACTACTGATGTAAGCTAATGCTTGGTCTGGAGCGGCTAGCGTTCCGGGTAGTGCTGCAATTAAAATCTGTGAGTGGGTTTCTTCTGCCCAACTTTGAATTGCGGCCATATCAATATGTTGAACATATCCGACGCTGGAGGTAAATATAGGTTGTCCTTGTAACTCGGTACTTGTTTCTGGCATTGCACACAAAGTGGGGAATTTTTTGCGCTGTTGTAAAGCGCGTGCAGTGGCTTTTTCGACTTTGTCGATGGTTGAGCCAAGCCTCCCTAAGCGAGCAATATTATCTACCCAACGTACAAAAGTGACAATAACGATAGCGAAAACCATTGCCGTGAGAATAAATAATATGAATAAACCAGGCTTTTCAAAGTAAGCATTTTTAACGGCCATTAATGCTACTACGCTAAAAATAAAAGCACCTACAAAGGTCGATAATGCATTTTGTGATACATCATCTGCGACCACTAAACTAAAGGATCGTGGTGTTGCTGTATTACTGGTTGATGCATAGGCTGATACCATCGAGGATACAGAAAAAGTGGCGATCATTAACATGCTGCTTGCCATGATCGCTAACAGCGTTTCGATTGAGTCTAGCGTGACTTCGGGAACAAAGTCTGCTAACCCACTATCATCAGCCAGTTTTGCGGTAAAAACTGCTGCAATCGATATTAAACAAACGGCTAATGGTCTGACCCAAAGGCGCTCCCGTAACCTATTGAGTAAAAAGCGCAAACGATCTGTTGAAATAGGAGATTGCATGGTGATTTCCTTTACGCAGTCTAATGAAAGTGGAGAGTGTGAGCCATTATGTCCATGACTATGTTGATAACAGTGATCATGGCTATGTTATAACAGTGCTCATGACGATGTTAATGATAGCTCTCATGGCTATGTTGATGGCAATATTCATAATACAAAAAAATACAGTAATTTACATTTACTTGATCTTCAATGATTTCTTCTATTTTCAGCCATTGTTTGATTAAACTGTGTCGTGGGTAGAGATTTGCTAATTCAACTCTCTATTGTCGTGAGTGTATTGAAGCTTTCGTTTGCTGATTTTTGTGCAGGCTAATTTTGCTACTACTGTCAATACTACTCTCAAGGTTACCTTTATGAGGCGGGGGAGTTTCGTTACCTGAAGTGTGCGCGGCTTTTTTATCGGCTTCACGTTTCATTAATAGAATGGTTAAAAATATTTTAGTGGGTAAGGAAAATATTAATCCTATTGCGATACAGGTTGCACTGATAATAATGCCTGTGGCACCAAGTTGATGCATTTTTTCACTGAAAAAATGTAAGTAAATACCCAATGCGATTAAACATAAGCCGATGGTGATTGATATTTTTAGCATATTTAATAACGTATTTTGGGTCATTGATAGATTAACTTTCATTGCCAACGAGTATTAAGCAACATATCTTTTTTAACAGTAAAAGAAGTTAAGCTACATCAATGCGAGCTTCATAATATTTAGACTTTTGATTGTTTTTTACACATTTCTGTTTTTAGTCACTTAATCTATTTAGACTTTGGTTACTATTATTATGTTTATTTCCATTCTTATGTTTATTTCCATTATTATTCCTGTTGCTATAAAAAAACCAATCGCTTGGATTGGTTTTTTGTTGAGTGGCGCAGTCTGGCATTATTGCCTTATGTGTTTTACTTATCTTCAAGTACCTATTGGTAATTACTTATGAACAAGCATTTATAGACCTCTGCTTATGAAAATTGACTCATAGTATTATTGACACCGGATGCTTTCAGCGCTTGATCTCCTGAGAAGTACTCTTTGTGATCATCACCAATGTTAGAACCAGACATGTCTTGATGTTTCACAGAAGCTAATCCTTCTCTGATCTCTTTGCGCTGAACATTATCAACATAAGCTAGCATGCCTCGCTCACCAAAGTACTCTTTGGCCAAGTTATCTGTAGAAAGTGCTGCCGTATGATAAGTCGGTAGGGTGATCAAGTGATGGAAAATCCCTGCCTGCTGTGACGCTTCCTTTTGGAAGCTTTGGATTTTAAAATCCGCTTCTATTGCTAATTCGGTAGCATCGTACAACTGACTCATTAAATCACCACGTTGGTATGAGGATAAGTCTTTACCAGCGGCTTGCCATGCATCAAATACTTGCTGACGGAAGTTAAGCGTCCAGTTAAATGATGGGCTATTGTTGTAAACTAATTTAGCATTTGGCACCACTTCTCTAATACGGTTTACCATACCGGCAATTTGTTGCACGTTAGGGGCTTCTGTTTCAATCCATAATAGGTCCGCACCGTGCTGCAATGAGGTAATACAATCTAATACCACTCTGTCTTCGCCAGTATTAGCTTTGAAGCGCACTAAACCATTTGCTAAACGGTGTGGTTTAATCAGTTCTCCACCTCGACTTAATACCATATCGCCTGATTGTAATTGATCTAACGACGTTAACGATTCACCATCAATGAAATCGTTATATTGTTCAGCTAAATCACCAGGATATTGCGAAACAGGAATTTTTTGAGTTAAGCCTGCACCTAATGAATCAGTCCGCGCAACAATGATTCCATCTTCTACTCCCAACTCCATAAACGCGTAGCGTACGGCATTGATTTTTGCCAAGAAGTCTTCGTGTGGTACCGTTACTTTACCATCTTGATGACCACATTGTTTTGCATCAGAAACTTGGTTTTCGATTTGAATACAACATGCACCTGCTTCAATCATCTTTTTCGCTAATAGGTAAGTTGCTTCTTCGTTACCAAAGCCGGCGTCAATATCGGCAATGATTGGCACAATATGTGTTTCAAATTCATTGATGCGTTTATGAATGGCTTGTTGTGCTAATTGATCGCCACTCTCGACGGCACTGTCTAACTCCTGAAAAATATGGTTTAACTCGCGCGCATCTGCCTGCTTGAGGAAGGTATATAACTCCTCGATAAGCATAGGTACAGTAGTTTTTTCATGCATTGATTGGTCGGGTAGTGGACCAAACTCAGAGCGCATCGCTGCCACCATCCAACCTGATAAATACAAATAAGTACCTTTAGTGGTTTGAAAATGCTTTTTAATGGAGATCATCTTCTGTTGACCTATAAAACCATGCCAACAACCTAATGACTGCGTATAGTTGCTGCTGTCAGCATCATATGCATCCATGTCTTCACGCATTATTTTTGCAGTATACTTGGCAATATCTAAGCCCGTTTTAAAACGGTTTTGTAAGCGCATACGTGCAATATATTCCGGATTAATGGCATTCCACGTTTGTCCTTGTTGTTCAGTAAACTGGCGAGCATTATTTGTTTCAGTTCTATAGTTCATGATATTTCTCCATTTGATGTCATTAAGTTATGTAAGCACTTTAAGGGTGTTATAAACGCTAGCGAAAATTAGAAAGAGCAATAGGCGCTAGTGATTTTTGGCAAATAATCGATATTCATGTAATAAAGGTTCGGTATATCCGTTAGGTTGTTGTGCGCCTTTAAAGATTAAATCTCGGGCTGCTTTGAATGCCATATTGTTAGAAAAATTCGGCATCATATTTTGGTAACCCGCAACGCCTTGGTTTTGTGTATCCACTATGCTGGCCATATTCTTCAAAACTTGTTCAACCTGCTGGGCACTACATACTTTGTGGTGTAACCAGTTGCAGATATGTTGACTAGAAATACGTAATGTTGCGCGGTCTTCCATTAAGCCAGTGTTGCTAATATCTGGTACTTTTGAACAACCCACGCCTAACTCAACCCAGCGCACCACGTAACCTAAAATCCCTTGAATATTATTTTCTAATTCGTTGATAATTTGATCTTCAGTTAGGACCATAGATGCAGGCATCACTGGCATGCACAACAAATCGCGTAATTTTGCTGCGGGCTGTTGCTGAATTACTTTCTGCTGCTTAAAGACGTCAACACTGTGATAATGCAATGCGTGCAAAGTAGCTGCAGTAGGGGAAGGTACCCAAGCTGTATTAGCGCCCGATTGCGGGTGTGCGATTTTTTGTTGCATCATTTGTTGCATTTCATCGGGCATTGCCCACATGCCTTTGCCTATCTGTGCTCGGCCACTAAAACCACAACGTAATCCAACTTGTACATTATTGTCCTCGTATGCTTGGATCCAAGGTTGTTGCTTGATTTGTGCTTTTGGGTAAAACGGACCCGCTTCATTACTGGTATGGATTTCATCACCTGTGCGGTCTAAAAAGCCGGTGTTAATAAATACCACACGTGATTTTGCGGCTTTGATGCAGGCTTTTAAATTAAGCGTGGTTCTTCGCTCTTCATCCATAATGCCCATTTTGATGGTGTTTTCTGGCAGGTTTAACATCTGCTCGACACGATCGAAAAGTAGGTTAGTAAAAGCAACTTCATCGGGACCATGCATTTTGGGCTTAACGATATAGATACTGCCAGTGCGTGAATTACGCAGCCCAGATGTTTTTTGCAGATCGATACTTGCAATCAATGAGGTCACTACTGCATCAACAATGCCTTCCGGCGCATTATTACCTGCACTGTCTTTAATCAACTCTGTACCCATTAAGTGCCCAACATTGCGTACTAATAACAATGAACGGCCATGTACGTTATACGGGGTGCCACATTTACCAGTGTAACTGCGGTCAGGGTTCATATTGCGAGTGATTAACTGATCTTGCTTTTTAAAGGTCGCGCTTAAATCTCCGTTAATTAACCCTAGCCAGTTTTTATATGCATCGACTTTATCTTCTGCATCAACCGCCGCAATAGAGTCCTCAAAGTCAACAATCGTGGTTAAGGCAGATTCGACTTCAATATCGTCAATATTTGCAATATCGTTTGCGCCTATTTTTCCGTATTTATCAATGGTGATGCCGACGTGTAAATCATTGTTTTTAAGCAATAAATATTTTGGTTCATGCTTTGAACCATCAAAGGCCACAAATTGACAAGGACTACGTAAACCACTTTCTGAACCATCGGGGAAAAAAGCTAACAGATGTTGAAAATAAACTAAGTAGCTAGACACATCTTTGTGCGAACCTTTATTCAATGGGAAAGCTTCATCTAAAAATGTTTTAGCTGCATCAATAACAGTTGCCCCACGTTGAGGATCAAAACCTAGCTCTGTAGAAAGTGGCGCAATTGCATCGGTACCGTAATAGGCATCGTATAAACTACCCCATCTTGCATTGGCTGCATTTAGTGCAAAGCGTGCGTTTTGAACGGGTACTACTAATTGCGGTCCTGCCATGGTTGCAATTTCTGCATCAACATTTTCTGTTTCAATACAAAAATCTTCTACTTCTGGTTGTAAGTAACCAATTTCGCGTAAAAAAGCTTCGTATTCAGTCGGGTCATTTGCAGGGTTGTTACGATGCCATTGATTAATTTGTTGTTGCATGCTTTTGCGAATGCTAAGTAAGCTGACATTCTGTGGTGTTAAATCAGTAATTAAACTATTAAAATCATACCAAAAGTTAGTTGGATTAATCTCTGTTTGGGGTAGCACTTGGTTATTGATGAAATCGTAAAAACCAAGGTCTATTTGATTCTGTTGCTGTTGTAGTAGGCTCATCATTTAATTCCTTATATGGGGTAGTTAATGCGTTGTTGGTGATTGTTGAAAACCGACACTTGAAACGGGCCATTCGCTCTCATTGATCACAAACTTGCTTTTCATCGCGTTAACCGTTCACTACTGATTGCTTGCTTTGTGACCGATGTGAGAGATATTAGATTATTTTTTTATATAATTTCACAAAGAAAATTACACAGTGTGAATTTTACAAATGAAATCAAATAAAAGTTTAACTAGACAGTCGCATTTTCTCGGTACAAAAATCCGTAACTTGCGGAAACGTAACCATTTAACTTTGGATGATTTATCGTCTAGGTGTGTGAAATTAGCACCTGAAAATGCACCATCCGTTTCTTACCTTTCCATGATAGAGCGCGGAAAACGTATCCCTAGTGAAGAAATGTTAGAGGTGATTGCACAGGTTTTTCAAAAAAATGTGCAATGGTTCTTAGATGATGCACCAGCGCCCGATGAATTAACGCCTGAAAAAGGTAGTCGAGGCGGCATTAGTGGCATGGCGCTTGAGCCTAGTTTTTTGTTTTCTCAAGATATTCTGCAAATAGCAATTCCTGAAATGCTATCTCAAACGGGGACCACAGGACGCCAATTTGCACATCTATTAATACGTGCATACCAAGAGCACCATCAAAATCATTTTCCTGACCTAGAGCGTGCAGCAGAGGAGGTTGGGCAAAAAAGAATGCCGTTATATGTGGAAGATTTACAAGAAATTGCTGAACAAAAAGGCTTAAGCATTCGCTGGTTTAGTGATCTTAAAAATCAAAAAAACTTATCCGAGGACGAGCAATCTCAAAGCATGAAAAGCATGGTGACCTCTTATCTACAACCTCCATCTACGGTATATTTAAATAAGAAATTGAAAAAAAATTTGGCACGTTTGAAATATGAATTAGCGGTACATATTGCACATTGTGTTTTACATAACAATGATGGTGAAAAAAGTATTATGGTCGCGGGGGATAGAGCTCAATATGACGTTCAAAAGAAGCGACCAAACAATTCGATCCCATCTACCCAGTTAGAATCTCAAGATATTTTACATGCCTGGCGTGACTTTGAATGCAGCTTTTTTGCCGCTGCCTTGTTATGTCCTAAAGTTGCTTTTAGACAATTATTGGATAGGCACGGTTATGAAATTAATATCGGTAAAGTGATTGATGTTTCTTCATCGGTGGTGATGCGCAGAATGACAGCGGTCTCCGCTTATCCTCATTGGCATTATTTTGATGCCTATAGTCCCGGTAAACTAAAAGCGGTCTATCGCGGAAATGGTATTCCACTGCCTTGGGGAAATATGCGTATTGTCAATGACCCTTGTCAGCATTGGTCTGTGTTTCGTATGTTGGTGGCTAATCAGGAAGGCACGGCAGCACAACTGTCTATTTTGAATGATGGTGACATTCCAAAAATATATTGTTGTGAGTCGATTAAAGTCCAAGATTTAACCGATGCATCGCATGTGTTGTGTGCAGGTATTGAGTTAAGTCCAGCGATTACTGCGCAAGGTTATGACGCTTTAGCTTTAGTTAACGAATTAAAAAAATTGTGTATTGAGAATGGTGGCGAGGCAGTGATCCCCGCGCATATAAAAAAGGTGTTAATTGCCGTTGCTCGTATTCTTAATATTAATTGGATAGAGCGAGGAATCGAAGAAAAAGCGCGTTTAATTTGCTCGCGTGGTGCTGTCTGTCCACGTAAACCTGGCTGTTACTCAATACCAAAAATGTAGTATTACTCACATCAAGTTTTTGGCACTTTAGAGACGATGCTATTTTAACTAGTTTTTATGACTTAGATTTAAACTACGAGGGTTTTAAGAAGAGGGCTGCAATAAGAGGGGATGAGATTAATAGTATGGCCATCGATAAAAACAGATACACGACGACTAAAAATAGTCTGTGTTTGTTTCGGTTGTAGGGAACTGGTCTGCCTGTAAGTAAGTCTGTTTGATAGTAGTATTTAGCCGTCAACATTCCCACTAAACAGATTAAATAAGTACTTAATAAAACCAATGCCCAATAATCATCTATTTTCACTAAAAAACCTGCTAATACGGGTAATAAGACAGCTGCTCCCATGCACATAAACCAGAGGGTTAATATAGAGTAATTGCTTAACCATTTAAACTGGCGAGCTAATAATTTAGGGAGGTATTCCATCTTATTTCCTTTTTATACGTTAACGGTTTGAAAAGCGTTATGATATTTTTGTACATGCAGATATTTTTGTAACCGAGTTGATATTTCTTACCTAATTTCTGGTGTTATTAAAAACAGTTTTCCTAGGCGCTTGCCGTAGGATCGTTTATGCTATTTATACCCTACAAAGCAACTTTTTAAAAAGGAAAAGACTATGCGTATCACTGCTAATTTCGATGCAGGCAATATTGAAGTTATTAATTTAGATGATAAAAAAGATATTCAGCTGGCTATTCGTCCTGATGTTGGAAACGAGTTCTTCCAGTGGTTTAACTTCCGCATAGAGGGTGAGGTTGGCGAACAATATATTCTTAATATTCTCAATGCTGGTCAAGCCTCTTACCTTGAAGGTTGGGAAAACTACCAAGCGGTCGCTTCCTATGACCGTCAACATTGGTTTAGATTGCCAACATTTTATAAAGATGGAAAGCTCACTATTGTCGCCGATATGGATTGTGAAAACATTCAGATTGCTTACTTTGCACCGTACAGTTATGAACGTCATCAAGACTTATTAGCTGCCGTACAAATGCACCCCTTAGTCAGCTTAGAGCATCTTGGTGAAACCATTGACCAACGTGATTTAACCTTAGTTAAAATCGGAGACGGAGATACTAACAAACGTAATATCTGGATCGCTGCTCGTCAGCATCCCGGTGAAACAATGGCTGAATGGCTGGTGGATGGGCTCTTACATAGTTTGTTAGATAGCGATAATTCAACTGCGAAACTATTGTTAGATAAAGCGAATTTCTATGTAGTGCCAAATATGAATCCTGATGGCAGTGTGCGTGGTCACCTGCGTACTAATGCTCTTGGCGTGAATTTAAACCGTGAATGGTTAAACCCAAGTTTAGAAAAAAGCCCTGAAGTATTTCATGTTGTGAATAAGATGCAAGAGACTGGTGTGGATCTTTTTTATGATGTGCACGGTGATGAAGCGCTACCGTTTGTTTTCTTAGCGGGCTCTGAAGGAACACCGAGTTATAACGATCGCCTTGCTCGTCTACGTGAACGTTTTTCTGACGTATTCAAACTAGCCAGTGCTGATTTCCAATCTCAATTTGGTTATGACGTAGATGCGCCTGGTGAAGCAAATATGACCGTTGCAACTAACTGGGTTGCAGAACGATTTGACTGTCTTGCAAATACTTTAGAAATGCCATTTAAAGATAACGATAACTTACCCGATCCAACTATGGGATGGTCACCTGAGCGTTCAATAAAACTAGGTGAAGCATCATTAGTGGCGATGTTAGCCGTCGTTGATGATTTACGTTAATCTACGCTATTTAAAGCGTTGAATATAATGTATCAAATGAGTCGTTTACAAAGGCGACTCATTTGATTGCTATTATTAAGAAACTCGTCGTATTCTAACTTTTAAGAATACAACCCTTTAAAGTGTAATAATCCTCTGTGTGCCTATCTTTGGTAACACAAATACTGAGTAAATCTGCAATGAAATGTATTAATGCACGATGCTCTATCTCTCTAATCACAGTTTGAATTTCAGGCGTTAGCATGTGGTACATACTGGCAGCTCCAAAGTCTCCAAAAATAATATTAGCTTGCTGATCAAATAAAGTATTGTGTGCGTACAAGTCACCATGACAGACTTGATTATCATGTAAGTGCTCAAAAACTTGTTGCATTTGCTCCACTATTTTTTTAATCGCTGTTATCGATAAGCTAAACTCGGGATCAAAGGTATCGCGAGTACAAGTATTAAAATCCGGTGGCAACCCTAAGTTTTTAAAGTGTGTTGGGATCAATGCCATGATCAAGGCAAGGTAGCCTTTTTCATTAACCTGCGCGATAGACTGAATAAGGTTGTTATGACCACCTACTTTTAAACAAGCTTGTAATTCATCTTGAGGGTAACCATCACTAGTAACTTCGCCTTTGAATACCTTCACTGCTACCTGTTCTGGAAAGTCAGAGAGACTGGTTTCAGCTGTTTCATGCCATTGTGCTTTATAGATAACGCCCGATGCGCCCTGGCCAAGCACTTCTAATAATGTGTAATGATCCGATGATACTTCGGGCACGGTTTGAATATGCAAATCGGTTTGACAAAAAGGGTTGCCAGCAAAAGCAAACCAAGCCAGCTTAGGCAGAGTTAATAACTGTTTTGGAAATGTGCTTAGTTGGTTGGCTGAAATGCGTAATAAGGCTAAATTCTCTAATCGACTTACACTTTCAGGTAGGTGGGTTAAACGATTTCCTGCTAAGGCAAGTTTTTGCAAACGAGGGCGTTCACCTAATGTTTCTGGTAAGGTAACTATCTGATTATCTGTTAAAATTAACCAACGTAATAACAAGGGCAATGAATTTGCTGGGACCTCTTTTATTTGGTTTGATTTAAAACCGACCATTTCTAATAATGGGCATGCCCCTAATGCAAGGGGTAATACTTCAAAACAGTTGTTAGAGGCAAAAATAATCTTCAGTTTAGTGAGTTGAGATATTTGGTCGGGCAGTGTGCTTAGTTGATTATTGGATAGATCTAATATCTCCAAAGTATCTGCGAGTGTTAAAATTTCCATTGGAAATTCAGTTAATTTTTCAGAAATTTGCAGGCGCTTAATACCTATTAATTGACCTGCTTTAAGTTGTGCAATAGTGTGCAAATTGTTTCCTCATGAGCATAACTGATTATTTTATTAGTACATAATATAATAAATAAGCAGCTAATACCCACATCAGAATAGCAATCACAATATCAATGATCTGTTGGCTTTTAGGTTTGGATAAAATAGGTGCTAGTTTTTGACCTAATAAAGCCAGAGAAAAAAACCATATAAACGAAGCACTCACTCCTCCTAATACAAACCATGGGCGTTGATCGGCTGTTAAATTAGCAGCAAAACCACCTAAAATGACAATAGTATCAATGTAAACATGCGGGTTTAAAATGGTGAATGCACAACAAGCAATTAAAATGGCTTTAAAGCTGCGATTTTTATTATCCGTAGTGAGGTTGTTTTTTCCTTTAAATGCGCTTCTAAAACATAAAAAACCGTAATACCCCATAAAGAGGGAGCCGATCACTCCAATACTGGTTAATAACCAAGGGTAAGCATTAAATACTTTTGCCCCGCCCCATACACCAGCGGACATAAATACAGCATCGGCAATGGAGCAGAAACTGGCAACAAACAGGTGAAATTGACGCTTAATACCTTGGTTTAATACAAACGCATTCTGCATTCCAATGGGCATTATCAAGGTTGCCATCAAAGTGAGGCCAGTAAAATAAGTGCTTAACATAATTGCTCATTAATAGTGTTTACCTGAAATAGGGCATTACTATAAATATTTTCTCCATGTTAGTATAATTAATGTATTTAATGTTAAATTAGTTTTGCTAATAAATTAACCATGTGATCAAGTCATTTAATGATTAGATAATGAGTCGTTTGCGTAAGATAAGTGCTAATGAGCTTGGTTTAGTAATAGTATGTTTTGAATAAGGCCATCCATATCGGCTTAGGTGATAGGATTAAGCTTAGTGCTTAAGCTCAATATTTAAGTTCTGAGCTTAAATTATAGTGTTAAGTGAAAGGTTTAAATGAAAGGTTTAAATGATGGATTTAAGTAATATCGATTATAAGCTACTAAAAGCACTCGATGCAGTAGTGACCGAGCAAAGTTTTGAGCGAGCAGCCCAGCGCCTTTTTATTACCCAGTCTGCAGTATCGCAGCGAATTAAATTATTAGAAAAGCACTTTGGTGAGCCATTATTAATTCGCTCTACACCACCACAGTCATCCAATCTCGGGCGCTTGTTATTGGGACATTATCAACGTGTTTTACAATTAGAAGTTGAGTTAAATCAACAACTAGATCTGCAAAGTAATAAAGCACAAACCTTACCCTTAGCAGTCAATGCAGACAGCTTAGCCAGCTGGTTAATTACTGCATTAAGTCCATTGTTACAGAAAAAAAATGTACAGCTTAATTTATTTGTGCAAGATGAGTCGACTACCTGGGAAAGAATGCGCAGTGGTGAAGCCTTAGCTTGCTTGAGTAGTAAAGCTAAGGCGATTAGTGGTAGTGATAGCCATTTTTTGGGGTATATGGAATATGTTTGTGTTGCTAGCCCTGATTTTATTAAGCGATTTTTTAAACAGGGAGTCAACAAACAAAGTTTACAGCTTGCTCCTGCTATGTCTTTTGACCAAAGCGATGATATTCATTTAGCTTTTTTACGTGAACATTTTCAATTACAAATGGGCCAATATCCTTGTCATACAGTACGTTCATCTGAAGCTTTTGTAGACATAACATTAGCCAGTGGAGCTTATAGTTTCAACAGTATATTTAGCGTTCAAACCCACTTACAAACCGGTCGTTTGGTTGATATTTTACCTGACTATAAGTTACGAGTTCCCTTGTATTGGCATTGTTGGCAGTTAGCAGGAGAGATGATGCAACAACTAAGCGATCAAGTAATAAGCTATGCTAGGCAAGTATTAAAGCAGTAATAAATAGCCCTTAGCGCTGGCTATAAATAGAGCTATTGTGGCTGCAAATTGTTATTATTTATGATAGTTTTAACTGCCACACATCATTATTTTCATTGATACAAATATCTGCAAGTGTATATTTTTTTAATTCTTCAATAAATGCATTCATTGCGTTATCTAATATAGGTTTTACTAAGCAAGCACTTCTTAATCGACAGGGAGGTTCGGCACAGTTGACTGGGTCCAATGACTTTTCCATCACTTGTACGACTTCACCTAAGTTAATTAAGTGAGCAGCTCTGGCCAATTTTACGCCACCACTTTTGCCTCTAACCGTATCAATAAAACCTGCTTGCCCTAAGTGTTGTACGACCTTAGTCAGGTGATTAAAGGAAATATTAAATACCGATGCAATATCCGTTGCTGTCGATAATGTACCTTTTCCATCCTGCGTTTCAATATATCGCTTTTCTAAATAAATTAAAACGCGAATCGCATAGTCCGTATGTTTAGTTAACTGCATTTTAATCCTTTACACGCACATAGGTATCGGGTGTGTTTATTATTTCAAGCGACTCATTCAAAATGAGCGACTTTTTAGTGAAACTTATTATGCATTTAGTTTGCATGTTTTAAAAGAAGCATTTAAGATGCGTATTATAAATTTTGAACAAGTATTTAAAATGCAACTTATGGAGTAGGTCATGTTAACTGATAACGAGATAAAAATAATCAAAGCAAGTGCACCAGCATTAGCGGAATATGGTGAGCAGATCACTGGACGTTTTTACCAAATTTTATTGCAAAATAATCCTGAACTATGCAATATTTTTAACATGACCAATCAAAAAACGGGTAATCAAAAACAAGCGTTAGCAATGGCGGTATATGCGTTTGCAAAGTACGTTGATAATTTATCGGTTATTTTAGGCGATGTTGAGCGTATTGCTCAAAAGCATGCGAGTTTAGGTATTAAAGCCGAACATTACCCATTAGTTGGCAGTGCCTTATTAGCCGCTATTAAAGAGATATTAAACCCAGGTGATGAAGTGCTCGCTGCTTGGGCGAGTGGTTATGGTCTGTTAGCCAATGTATTTATTGAGCGAGAAAAAGAGCTGTATCAAGAAAGTGCAGAAAAAGAAGGTGGTTGGGTAGCAACACGCGAATTCACTGTCGTTTCAAAGCAACAAGAAACGCCTCTAATAACATCATTTTATTTACAACCTACAGACCAAGGTGCAGTGAGCCAATATCAAGCTGGGCAATATATTGCACTGCATTTACATCCCGTTGGTCATAAGCATCATCAAATTCGCCAGTACAGTCTTTCGGGCGCTTTTGATGCTAAAGGTTATAGAATTTCTGTTAAAAAAGAAGCAAGTGAGCAAGGTGAAGGCGTTATTTCTAATTACCTACATAACCAACTCAATGAAGGGAATGTTGTTCAAGTGTCTAATCCCTATGGTGAGTTTGTATTAACAGCTTCGCAAAAACCAGTAGTATTGATCAGTGGTGGTGTAGGTATTACGCCAATGCAAGCAATGTTAGAAACAATAGCAGTTGATTACCCGACTCGAGAAGTGCATTTTGTACATGGAGCGTTAGATCAAGAACATCATGCGTTTAAACCTTATTTAGATAAGTTAATCGCAGATAATAAAGCCAACGCACATATTTTTTATCAACAAGCAGAAACCGTTAACCAAGGGCATCATCAAGGCATGATCAATATCGATACTATTAAAGCAGCCTTGCCAATAGCGGAAGCTGAATTTTATCTGTGTGGTCCATTAGCGATGATGAAAGCTGTTTATCAACAGCTTAAAACCTTACAAGTAGCAGATTCACAAATTTTCTATGAAGTGTTTGGTCCAGCTAAAACATTAGCTGATTAATGAGGTTGATGGCCTGCTTTATCCTGCACAAGATAAGGTCGGCTGTACAAACTACTACTTTTTAAGTGTTAACTATGCAACAACTAAGCACGAATTAAGTGTTAATTAAGCTACTTAACCTTTGCTCTAATCTCTGCTAATTCTTGCTGTAACGCTTTTAAACGTTTTGCATACTGCTCAGGTAAGTGCGTATTATTAAGTAATGTAAAACTACTTTGACATTGATTAATTAGCGCTTGATGATCTTTTCGTTGTGGCATTTCTTGCAGCATTTTAATAAATACCTGTGAGCGATTTAATAATGCACCGGTATTCACTGGCTCTAATGCTAATGCTTGATCAAAGCTTTCAATTGCTTGTGAGAATTGCTTTTCTCTAAAAAACTTAATCCCTGATTTATTATAATTAGTGAAACTGTTAATACGGTTATCCAGTAACTCTCCAGTATGTTTTTTAATACTAAGCTGAGTGCTTTGATCTACAATATTACGTTGCTCAAGCTCAGCTAAAAAAGGGCTAGCCTCTTCAAATTCGCCTATATCTAGCAATGAAAATAAACTTTCGGTCAAAAAAGTGGTATCAAAATCTACGATCTCTCCATTAGTATTTTTTAAAGTATTAAATATACGACGCTTTGCTTTTAATGGTTCATTAAGCGCAAGGTGAACATTTGCTTGGTATATTTGGTCAAAACCATCAAAATTAAAATCTCTATTTTTACCCTCTTCAAAACGGCTTTGGTAAAGTGTTGAAGCAACTTTTTTCAGTATTTCTTTGCGTTTTTTCATATCATCTTCTGTTTTTGCAAAAGCAACAATGCTACGCAAATAATTAGCAAGATGACAGGGATCTGGATAAAACGAGTTACGACTTAAGTGCAAGATAGAGGCATAACTACTTAACATTAAAATGTATTCTTCCATCTCTGTGGCTAATAATGCGACTTCCTGATGGCGTTCAATACTATGATGTGTTGTTGTGGCCGCATGACTCAATATATTCAAGGCATTTTGCAATTGCCCATCATTTTTGTAAGCACGGGCTAACCATTGATAAGCTTCCATTTGCATCGGTGCATAGGAAATTAAGCGCGTTAATACTTCAATAGACTTTGTATACTCCTTCTGCAAAAAGTATAACCTGCCTAAACTGATGCTCGAGTGTACTAATGGTCTTAGGTCCACCATTGGTTTTAAAATTCTTTCCGCATTACTAAACTGTCCCATTTGAATATAAATGTCAGCTAGTACATTTTTACATAGGCCGCGAAATCTAGGTTCTGCATCAATTTTTTGTTGGCAAAGTGAAATTGCCACCTCAAACTCATCATTGTTGATTGCTTCATTTATTTCTTGCAATACTTGTTTTCGTTGCATTGCCGCAGTGAGACGATTACTCAACTGTATTGGTGAAAATGGTTTCATTAGGTAGTCATCGGGCGATTTTTCCATCGCGGTCAAGACCATTTTTTTATTACTATCTCCGGTAATAATAAAGCACAGAGCATGCTCAGGGATTAAATTATTTCGCTTTAGGTAATCAAATAATTGCACACCATTCTTACCGCCACCTAAGTTGTAGTCCAACAGGTAGATATCAAATTGGTCAAGATTAGCGATGCGTGCTGCTTGCTCAGCTGATTCCGCAAATGCAATGCATTCTGCCCCTTGGTTCATCAGCATTGCTTTAAGCATTACATGGAATGCTTTTTGGTCATCGACGATGAGTATTTTTTTATTACGATAGCTATACATTGTGAGGGTCTTTAATTAACAGAAAAAAGTAATAACAAAGCATTCAATATTGCACGATTTATACCCGTTAAAGAACTACCACTTGCTAAACACAGTTTAACGTTGATAATTATTAGATATAAAGCACTTAATTTAATTAGGAATGTAACAATAATTAATACCATTGATTTTATCAAATCATTAATTAACATTCAGTAAAGCAGATCAAAGACTAAAGGCAAGGCAATAATAAAAATAGATGAATTTTAAGTGAATGAATAAACACTAATCGGGAGAAAAATAA
>NZ_JACJDP010000142.1:0-203 GCF_014163575.1 Psychromonas sp. SR45-3 | reverse complement strand
GTCGTGGGCAATGAGGTTCTCTTAACAGCAGCGGGCGCGGCGCTGGTTAACAGCGGAGCAGCCTTACCTGAATTTACGTTAACACCGAACGACGGCACAATTAATGGTGAAACGGATTCGGCCACCCCGGTGGTGAATACGGTTAACGATGCACCTGAAGTGACGATCACGAACACCAATGCATTTACCGAAGACGACGGCAG
>NZ_JACJDP010000141.1:0-206 GCF_014163575.1 Psychromonas sp. SR45-3 | reverse complement strand
GTGTTTGAGCTATTTTTTCAACTAATATGGCACTTTAATGTCATAAACGAAAAAATCCGCTTAACTATTGCTAGCTAAGCGGATTATTCTTAATGTGGTCGGTGATAGATGGAGCGAATAAGCGCAAGCTTAGTGTTTGAGCTATTTTTTCAACTAATATGGCACTTTAATGTCATAAACGAAAAAATCCGCTTAACTATTGCTAG
>NZ_JACJDP010000140.1:0-207 GCF_014163575.1 Psychromonas sp. SR45-3 | reverse complement strand
TTTTGTTAATGTCCGGTGGCGGGCTTCAAATATAAAAACACTAGGAAAACTGATTAATCACAAAATATTTTAGTAAATACACTTCACAAGCGTATATTTTAACGTCTTCTTTGACTTGTCTTGGTCACAAAACAACACTACTTAGGTGTTGTATGGTTAAGCCTCACGGGTAATTAGTACAAGTTAGCTCAATACATTACTGCACTT
>NZ_JACJDP010000013.1:0-94566 GCF_014163575.1 Psychromonas sp. SR45-3 | reverse complement strand
CATAGGTCAATATCACTATTCAGTCAAAAAGATATGGATGTCCTGATCTTTCCCTGTCCTGATCTTTCCCTGATCTTTCCTGATCTTTTTCTGATCTTTTTGCTGATCTTTTTTTCGTTTACCCATTACTCTTTTAGCTCTTGTATAATTTTCTTTAAACCTTCATGCCACTGATTGCTGCCTGCTGTTCTTGATTTTGCAAGGTGAACTTGATGCTTTTCGAGCTGTGATCGAATCGTTCCAATCCACTTTTCATCATTTGGTTTAGCTTCTAATACTTGTTCAAAAGCAAATAACATACTTGAGAAAAACCAAGTATATTTAGTGTATTCTGTGTCATTATCTCTTGTCGCAATGTAGTCTCCACTTGCAAGTTTAGGGTGAGCGATACATAGTGCTAAATACTGCTGATAAATCCCATGCGCTTGTGCTGAAGCCGAAGCATTTCGACCTACATGAACTTGCCAATAAGCAACCCCTAACACACCAATTGCTACCAATAAACTAATGATTGGAATCCAATTGTTCCAAGTCTCAATATTTAATAAAACTGAATAACCTGTTTCAAAACATGTCATATTTAATTTCTACCTCGGTGGTAATATTTTACGTGAATTGGTAACAACAAAGCCTTCTGGCACTGGCTTGAATAAATCAGAATCTAATGGCCATCTTTTAGCCCTACTTTGAAACTCTCTAAGGCTTTTAATATCAAGACTTACTGTTACAAAGAAATCATTTTCACCACCTTTTATTCGAGCCAAATCTCTACGGAAGCTTTGCTTTGCAGGAGCTCGAATACGGCTATCTCCATAATGGCGGTTATTTACAAAAATTGTGTATGCATGAATGTCTAATACAGCTGCTTCTATTAATGTGGCAAATGTATCCAAATCTTTATTCCAAGATAAAACCGCAAGAGCATCAACTTTTCCTTGAAAGGCAACTCGAGTTTTACTGTTCTGCAACTCTGAACAAACCATCACACCAAAATGAAAACCGTTGTGGTTATAAACAGGCTTTAACCATTTTGATTTTTTTGATGGTTGCCATGTCTTACCAAAGATCCTTGTAAGAGTTTCATCTTCTGATGGCGCGGGCTCTATCTTTTGTTGCCAAATTCTGGTCCAGTGTGGGTATCCCAAACGGTTATCTTTCAATACTAAGCAAGCCTCACTGGCAATCTTATTATTTTTAAAGTGCCGATATTCTGTACCTGCAATCAAATTTATCCCTACACCTATTAAACGGTTAGAAATACTATCAACCCACTCAAGAGGCAGTGATAACTCAGGTAAGAATAAGTATTCTGGTTTAGGTTTTGACGAAATAACATTATTAATCAATTCACAAATTTGTTTATAACGCTCTAAAGAGTGATCAGGTCTATTGCAAGCAGACTTTTCCCAACTCGTTTCTTTAGTAGCTAAACTAGCAACTGCAACTAGCACTTTTTTAGCATTGCCATTACCTATTTTGATATTTTTTGAAGGTTTAGATGGAGTGACTGGGGGATCCAACAAATTAGGTGAAACCCAGGCTCCCCTAAGCACTGAAATATATTTTGCTAGCATCTTTATTGAGCTAGAGTTTTTCTTTGCATTTTTACCTATGCATTCAGGTGCAAGCTCTACTATTTCTGAAGAGGTAAAAGGCCTGGTAGGAAAAATAAAAGGTATGATATTTTCATATTCAAGATTCCCGCCACGACGCAACCGCTTACTTTGTGTCTTAGCTAAAAACTTTATTAAATGAGTTGCGTTTAAAAACTTATCTTTGCTTAGCATTGATAATATTTCTTTTTGTTCTGAAATGAACTCTGTATTAGCTGTATTTTTTTCAAGAAAGCCATGCAAATTTTGAATTGATTTATATGGTGTTTTCGCTAAATCACTTTTTTGTAACTTAGGCGCAACTTCATAAAAGCCATTATCGATATATGAAGAGAACAAATCATCATTTTCAAAACTAAAACGCTTCGTTAAGGTTTTCATGAAAGTTTTAGCAAGTTTTTTAACCACATTGCTCGCGGCTTCATTTTTAAGATCTGTCGGGTAAGCCTTTGCTGCGCTATCGATAAATGAATGTGCTAAAGATTTATATAACTCATTCCATAGTTCATCATTAAAAACACACTTCTCCACGCCATTAATGTTACCGCTGTTTTGCGTATTTTTTAAGTGAGCAATAAGGCTATCTAAAGCATCAAATGTGGCAGTAACAATTTTATTTGCATCATCCCAATCCCTAAGAGAAATAGCTAGGCTAAGCAACCTAGGTAAATAAGTGTAATGATTTAGTATCTTTTCAGGGCATAATATATGATCATGAGCAAATTGGTAAAACTCTTTACGCTCTTTTAGCCAACCTGATGGAGGAATATCGCGAGCAACAGTCTCAACTTGCCTTAACTGAATTGACCAACTTAATCGATGAAGGCTCAACCCATCAGCTCTTCTTAAAGTATCCGCACTTTCACTCGATGACTCAGCAGCAATCAAAACTTTAGCGGCTGTTGTTTGTTCAAACTGATCGATTGAGGGCATAAGCCTATGTTCACTCGACAGCTTATACATTTCTTGTTCAATACTACCAACCAAATCTAAGCCAGCCTCTCCTTCTAAAATGAATAGTTTTTGTTTAGTTGATTGAAACTGTATTTTCGTGTTTTTTAGATAATATTTTGGTAAATCAATACTCCACAACTCGGGGATTTTATCATCTTGTTTTAAAACTGGTTTTTCACTTTGCCCAAATTTGAACTTTAAACGTTCAGATAGAAAGTTCATAAATGACTTGGTATCACAGATTTTACCTCCATCATGAAGTACCAAAAACATATCATCAACATATCGTCCATAATGAATAGGCGCAAGTTCCTCGCGGATTAACTTATCCCACTTACAAAGTAATACGTTAGAAATAACACGAGAAACAGTAAGCCCCATAACTAAGCCACCGGGAATAACTTTCGCTGAAGTTGTTAAACGCTTAGAAAAATTACTGGCCGCTTTTTCCCACTCTTTAAGCAGCCTAACCACCTTTTTTGTAAACTCTTGTTCTTTTTGTGAAAGGCTTCGTGTACCAATTAATCCAATTGCGGTTTGAAACTTGATATCTGTAATAAAATTTGAGTCTATTGTATGGTAGTAACTTTTTAAATCTAATGAAACGGCTATTACAGGGCGATGAAGCTCTAATTCGCTTCTGATTGCAGATAAACCGTCATTTCGCCATTGTTGATAAGGTTGATAATAAGGTTTAAAAGAACCAACGCCAGAAAGATTAAAAGGCTTTTCTTTATTAACACCTTCACCCTTTAGTCTTTTCAATCTCGCACCATAAACATCACTTTCACTTAAACATGAATCAAACTTATGACCCACCATATTGATCCAGAGCGCAGATAAAATGTGTGTTTTAACAGGGAAATTACCAACAATCCGAAACTCTGGCGTGATGATATTAAAATGACAAAAATGCTCAAATGCTCTTTTTTTATTCGAAAAGTGAGTATGCCCATTCTTCCATTTTTCTTTCGGTTTGCTTGACACTTTTTTAGGTACGACCCTAAACTGCCCGAAATAATGATTTAAGTTTTTTGGTCCATCATGCTCTTGCCACTCTTTTAACAAATGCTTTAGATTACCTAGTAAGTTTCCTTCAAACTCGGCAAAATCTATAGCTGAGGGATATCCGTCCTCCATAAAACAATCAGCCTTAGCCTTACGATACGCAACCATTAAATCCGTTAATGTTAGTTCCCCCCAGTCTTTAAACTCTGCTTTGTAACTCATAAAGAATCCTTTTAAATTAAAGTACCTATTCGACTATGGTCGTCGGTTAAGTAAATTTTAGTGGTTTACGCGTCGATTAAAGAATGTTGCTATATTGATAAATAATTTCGTCGTATATTGAACGTGATTTTATATGTATGAAAACTCTATTACAGGCAAAAAAAGTAATAAAGACAAAAACATACTATAAAATATTTAACTAAAAAGGTCATTCAACTTCTATTACCAATTGTATTAAATATGTGATCTGAATTTTAGGTTAAGAAAATAGCTTAGTTTGAGACTTAAGTTGATGTGAATAATTACTTCTTTAACGCAGTCTACAACAAGAGACAAGTTATTCGGACATAAAAAAACCCGCAAGCCTTTTAATAAGCGTTGCGGGTTTTCCCGTACCTTGACGGTACTTAATGTGGCGGAGAACAAGAGATTCGAACTCTCGAAGGGTTGCCCCTTACACACTTTCCAGGCGTGCGCCTTCAGCCACTCGGCCAATTCTCCGTAAATTTTAAAACTGCTCATTAATCATACTGGAAGTGCGTATGTATTATGTAAGCGGAGCGCATGATAGTTAACTCGGTGCTTTAAATCAACTATTAACGCTCTTTTTTCAGATATTTATGCTATTTCTTGACGTAAATAAACAGCGGCACCTAATAACCCAGGATTTTCATGAGTGATTAAATAAGTGGGTACTGTTTTCAAATACTTTGAAAAACGCCCTTTTGCTTCAAAAAATGTGCGGAATTCACTATTTTGGAAGAAATCAATAAAGCGAGGCACGATACCGCCCGCAATATAAACACCGCCCTTACAATCTAGATTAAGCGCAAGGTTACCAGCAAAGCCCCCCATTGCTTGGCAAAATAGTGTCAATGTTTGTACCGCTATTTCACATTCGTCAGCTAATGCTGATTTAGTAATTTCAGCTGGTTCAAAAAACTCAGGTTGCTTACCCGCAAGACGACATAATGCATGGTAAATATTCACTAAACCTTGGCCTGATAATAAGCGTTCATTAGAAACGTGACCAAACTGACCTTGTAAAAGCAGTAATACGTCTGCTTGTTGAGAAGTGTTCGGTGCAAAACTGGTATGACCGCCCTCTCCATCTAAACTCAGCCATTTATCATCTTGTTTAATTAAGTGTGAAACACCTAATCCGGTGCCAGGGCCAAAAATAGCTTTCACGGCATTAGTGACTTCTACGCCACCACCAATCTGAATTTTTTGTTTGTCTTCAACAAATGGGACAGCCAATGAAATAGCAGTGTAATCATTGATAACATAGAGTGTTTTTAACGCTAGCTTTTGTTGTAACTCGCTTTTTGAGAACTGCCAGTTCAAGTTGGTCATACTGACTAAATCATCTTCAACTGGGCAGGCAATGCCAACACAAAGGTGACTAACAGGATCTGATAAAGTAGCAAAATATTGCACTAATGCAGATTCTAAAGTGATAAATTGTGCACATGGATACTCTCTTACTTTAGACATTTCACCATTGGCGATGTCTAACACTGCTAAACGTATATTGGTGCCACCGACATCTGCAACAACTGATAACATGGTTCTGCTCCTACACTTTTTAAGTTTCTTTGATCAAGAGGCAGATCAGCCTCTCAGTTTTTTTTATTTTAGCCTTTTTTATTTGATCTAAAACATTGTTTTTATGTAATAAAATGACAAGAAAATCAGGCTACTTTATAATCCATTAAGAATTTAAACGATTTTCTTGTAGTTTTATTTCATTTCTAGTTACAAATGTTCTTACTAGACACTAATCGCCTCATTACTACTGAGTGAACAATATAATGAATACTTTAGAGTTAATTAAAAAAAATCTCGATACATTTAGTAAATCTGAACGCAAAGTAGCAGAAGCTATTTTGGCGTCTCCGCAAACAGCAATTCATTCTAGCATTGCTAATCTAGCAAAAATTGCAGAAGTCAGTGAGCCGACTGTTAATCGTTTTTGCCGTCGCTTAGACACTAAGGGTTTCCCTGATTTTAAACTACATTTAGCACAAAGTTTAGCGAATGGTACCCCATATGTGAACCGTAATGTGAATGAAGATGATGGACCTGAAGCTTATACTTCAAAAATCTTTGAGTCCACGATGGCATGTTTAAATGCTGCGAAGAACGGCTTAGATATTAATTTAATCAATCGTGCTGTGGATGTGCTGACACAAGCGAACAAAATATCTTTCTTTGGTTTAGGGGCTTCTTCATCGGTTGCACATGATGCCCTTAATAAGTTTTTCCGTTTTAATATTCCGGTATCGTGTTTTGATGATGTGGTGATGCAACGCATGAGCTGCATTAACTGCACTGAGGGCGATGTGATTGTTTTGATCTCTCATACTGGGCGCACTAAACCCTTGGTCGAAGTTGCTCAACTTGCACGTGAAAATGATGCCTTTGTGATTGCATTAACAGCTGCTAATTCGCCTTTAGCTGAGCAAAGTAATTTAGTGTTATCGCTTGGTGTGCCTGAGGATACCGATATTTATATGCCTATGTCATCACGTATTGCACAGCTGGTATTAATTGATGTATTGACCACTGGGTTTACCTTACGCCGTGGCGCTAAATTTAGAGATAATTTAAAACGTGTTAAAGCGGGTATTAAAGATTCTCGCTTTGAAAAAACAGAAGATTAGGCACTTGTTTATCTTGTAAACTATCACTCGCTTCGATGTGATTCGTTTGCAAGTTAACTTCCCTAACAATCACTATTAACCATGATAATATAAGTTGTAATCGAAAGTTCATTAACCTGCTTTATTCTTATCTTTTTTATTTTTAACAGGAGTTAACATGGCAAGACGTACCAAAATCGTAACCACTTTAGGCCCCGCCACGGATCGCGGTAATAATTTAGAGCAGATTATTGCAGCTGGCGCTAATATGGTTCGAATGAATTTCTCTCACGGAGAAGCGGCAGATCACGTAAAACGTGCCCAACAAGTCAGAGAGATCGCGGCTAGATTAGGTAAAGAAGTGGCTATTATGGGTGATTTACAAGGCCCTAAAATTCGCGTATCTACTTTTGAGAACAACAAAATACTATTGGCTGTTGGTGATAAATTTACGCTCGATAGTGATATTGAAAAAGGCCAAGGCAACCAGCAACAAGTTGGTCTTGATTACAAAACATTACCGCAGGAAGTTGATACCGGCGATGTATTGTTATTAGATGATGGCCGTGTTCAGCTAAAAGTTGAATCTGTTGAAGGTAATAAAGTACATACGGTTGTTACCATTGGTGGACCTTTATCTAACAATAAAGGTATTAACAAACAAGGTGGTGGTTTATCTGCCGCTGCGTTAACAGACAAAGATAAAAAAGATATTTTTACCGCTGCTGAAATTGGTTGTGATTACCTTGCAGTTTCATTTCCACGTAATGGTGCAGATCTACATTACGCACGTAAATTGGCGCATGAAGCTGGCTGTTTTGCAAAAATTGTCGCTAAAGTAGAACGTGCTGAAGCCGTTGAAACAAAAGAAGCCTTAGAAGATATTATTTTAGCGTCTGACGTTGTGATGGTTGCCCGTGGCGATTTAGGTGTTGAAATTGGTGACGCTCGTTTAGTTGGCATACAAAAAGATATGATCCGTACGGCGCGTCGTTTGAACCGAGTGGTGATCACCGCAACACAAATGATGGAATCGATGGTCAGTGCTCCGATGCCGACACGTGCAGAAGTAATGGATGTGGCCAATGCCGTGTTAGATGGCACTGATGCAGTCATGTTATCGGGCGAAACGGCAGCAGGAGATTATCCTGTTGAAACGGTTAAGGCAATGAGTGAAGTTTGTATTGGCGCTGAAAAACACCCAAGCATTAATGTTTCAAATCACCGTATTAACTATACCTTTGATGATCCAGGTGAAGCATTAGCGATGACCACTATGTATGCAGCAAACCATACTAATGGTGTGAAAGCGATTGTTGCTTTAACAGCTTCTGGTTCTACTCCACTATTAATGTCTCGTTTAAGCTCAGGTTTGCCAATTTATGCATTATCAAGCAATCAACAAACATTAAATTACTGTGCTTTATACCGTGGTGTAACACCGGTTAAATTTGACTCTACTACCACAAACAGTATTGAGTTCATTGCTAATGCGCTAGAAACGCTTAAGTCATCGGGATTAATTAAAATCGGTGATCTTATTCTATTAACGCACGGCGATAATGTTAAACAAGGTTTCACCAATACTTGTAAGATTATTAAAGTAGAATAACGTTTAACTTATTCAAGTAAATAAAAAGCCGCTTATTGTTAACATTTTTTGTAAGCAATAAGCGGCTTTTTTGTTAGGCGTCATCTTGTTGAAGGTCGTATAACGTAATTGAGTATCAGCAGTTCACGACTCTCAATAACGTTGGATAAACCCAACATAATTATCCCTTCGGTGCAGTTTCAACAAATATGGGATCAGTATTAGCCAAGGTTAATAGTTGTTGTAAATGAGGGTAATCGTTCAACGATAAAAGTTCACGATAAGTGGCCCAATCAACAAAAGCGGCCAGCCTAACTTCTGCATGGGTTAACGGTAATGCTTGGCTAAACTTTTTGTTATTAATCGCAACTAACCCAGATTCGATACGCTGTTGTTGACGCGTTAAATAGATACTTTTTTCTGGTGTAATACCATCAAACTTAGCGAGCATAAATAAGTTTACGTAGGCGTCAAGCAAGGTATTTGCCATATGGTATAGCTCAACTTCCTCTACGTCGTTTAAGAACTCTTCTCCTGCTACCTCATAAATATGCGTTAAAATTGACGTTGAATCAGTTAACTGTAACTCACAATCTATCAATAAAGGCACTTTCTTAGTCGGGGATAATTCTGCACTTTGTGTTGCATCAATTTCAATAAATTTAAAATCTAACTCGGTTTGTAAAAATGCAATACGACAATGGCGGACAAAAGGTGAAGTGTAACTACCGTATAATTCCATGGGGATCCCTAAAGTATAAATAAACTAAAATAAGTGCAGTGATTAACGCTGCCATGTTCTTAAATCAACCGTGTTTCAACATTAAACATGCTTTATTGCTTGCTCATTGTTAATAAAGTAACACCTTGAAAAACTTACTTTATGGGCAGAATAGGGATTAGTCAACTAACAGTGAATGTTTATAATTGTGGGTTAAAGTAATTAGTTGGAATTATGGGTTAGGAATATGGGTAAAGATTATGGGTTGGAATTATAGGTTGGAATTATAGGTTAATGTAATCGGTTAAAATAATGGGTTGGAATTATAGGTTGGAATTATAGGTTAATGTAATCGGTTAAAATAATGGGTTGGGATAAGTATTCATTTAATATATTGCTAAAATCAGTACCAAAAGGAGTACGTTGTATTTTTAAGCACGGATATTTTTGCTTCAATGCTCACCATCTAGTGAAAGTGGCGATTAACAAACAAAGATGATCTCTTTTTAGCTCGTTGCGATCTTTACGCTCTTCATGTCACAACATCAATTCTTACACCCTCTATAAAGTTTGCATTATCGTATCGCGTACCTAATACAATGAAGAGTGCTGTAAGAATATGTATGAGGGAAAAGGAGCTAAAATTCAAACTCTTTATGCCTTTGATGATAACCACCAACAAAAGCAAAGAAATAGGTACAAGATTAGCGAGCTAAATAGCTAAATAGCTAAATAGCTAAATAGGCTCGTTAACAGAATAGCAAGCAGTGAAAGTTAAATAGGTAGCACCCTATTGCGACCTAATCGTTTAGCTTTATACAAATAGTCATCCGCACGTGCAATTAATTCGGTGATGCTCTCACCCGATTTACTTTCAACAACACCAAATGAAGCGGTGATATTATTGATCATTTGTCCTGAACGTTTATCTTTTAAGGTTAACTTTTCAAATTGTTTTCGTGTGGTTTCGGCAAAATGTCGTGCGATTCGTACATTTGTTTTGGGCAACAGCATCACAAACTCTTCACCACCAAATCGATAAGCCGTACTGCCATTGCGCATGCCATCATTTATTTTTCGACCTACCGCTTTTAAAACTTGGTCCCCTAATAAATGTCCCCAAGTATCATTGAATTTTTTAAAATGGTCGATATCACAAAGAATAAGGCATAAACCTTTGGTATCGGCTTTTAAATAAGCAGATAACTCCGTATCAAAAGCATTACGGTTGAATAATCCCGTTAAAGAATCATACATAGCGGCATGACGAGTTTGAACTAGTTGCTCTTTTAATGAATCTATTTCACTTTTTGCTACGGATAAACTATTACCAAAAAATCGCGTTGCATTACGCATTTGTTTAGCATCTTTTTCTAGATTTTTTAATAATCCAATCACTTCATCAATTGACCAGCCTTCTTCTTCCACTTTGCTGATATTGGCAACGGTCTTTTCAAAGGATTCTTGAAATTGGTTGGTATCAGAGTGAGTATCGATAATTGATTTATCAAGTTGGATCATCATTTTTTCAATAGAGGTGCGTAGCTGTAACGTCGCATTTTCTTCTTCTGAACGAATATGCTCACGATATAGTGATTCAGCTTGGATAGGAGGGCAATTTTCATTGTTTGCTAATAGATTATCCATTGACTCTTTTAAGGCAAGATTTTTTTCTGCCGCATAATGATACCAAAGCGCGTAATTACTCGGTGTAGTCGGTACTGAGTATTTCATCATCAGTGGCAACGCTTTTTTTAAATTCTTTGCAGATTCAATCATTAATTCTTTGGTCATTAGGGCGATTTCTTATCAGGTCATTGATTATAGTGGGTTAAAGTATAGATGGAATTAAGGAAAATAAATTATTTGGCATCAATAAGAGAACGTATCAGATCACATTTTTAATCATAACTCGCCTTAATTATCGGCGGAAAAATGGTTTTATAGGTATTAAGCGATAATACACCATCAACTTTGTCCATTGCCGTTCAAATTACAAAAGCTAATAAGCGATTAGCTATCCCCTTACTTCCCATTCACTGGTTTAAATTAACTAACTTAAATTTGCTTACTTAAATTAACTAACAGGAAGTCTTGGCCCCCTTTTTTGCTTTAATTTAACATTTTCTGATCTGGTTCAGTAAATCTTACTACATGTCGATTTACAACAGAATATAAAGCAAGTACCCTTGCCGCCTTGCGCGTAAATGCGCTATTAACCTTAGCTTTTAATGCTAATAAACTTAACAAAGGTAAACAGTGTGACAGAAAAAAAATCATTTACGTTCGCGACGATTTTGACGTTTATTATTCCCTCTTTAATTGGTTTGTTATTATTTATGACGCCTATTAATTACGATAATGCGTTAACTATCCCTATCGCTATTGTCTCCAAAGCCCTACAAGCGTTTCTAGGAGATTCTGCGACATTGATCGTAACCTTAGTGGTGCTTACTACCGCAGTTTTAAGTTTATTATGTAAAATATTTAAACCTGCTTTTTTAGCAAATAATGAATTTTTAAATGGATTATTAAATGTTAGCCCAGCTTGGTTGTTAGTACGTGTATTAGGTGCCATTTTTATTACCCTAACCTATTGGCAAGTTGGACCAGAAATGATCAACTCTGGTAATACAGGTGCTTTAGTGTTGAATGACCTGTTACCCATTTTGCTTTGTGTATTTATTTTTGCTGGTTTGTTATTACCTTTATTGCTTAATTTTGGTTTGTTAGAATTATTCGGCACCTTATTAACCAAAATTATGCGCCCTGTATTTAATTTACCAGGTCGTAGTGCTATTGACTGTATGGCATCTTGGTTAGGTGACGGCAGTGTCGGTATTCTATTAACAAGTAAACAATATGAATCACGTTTTTATACGCAACGTGAAGCGGCTGTGATTGGTACAACGTTCTCTGCAGTATCGATTACCTTCTCATTGGTGGTGATTGCACAAGTTAAGTTAGAATACTTATTTTTACCTTTTTATCTTTCTGTATGTGCTGCAGGTTTAGTTGCTGCTATCGTGGTGCCTAAATTACCGCCTTTGTGCTTTAAAAAAGACACTTATATTGATGGCTCTTCGCGTCACGAAAATGATGAAAAAACGCCTGAAGGTCATCATGTTTTATCGTGGGGATTGCATCAAGCATTAGAGCGTGCAGAACATTCAAAAGGGATTAAACATACACTACTCGATGGCTTAAAAAATGTTATTGATATGGTCTTTGGTGTAATACCAGTGATCATGGCCATTGGTACTGTTGCTTTAATTATTGCTGAATATACGCCTATCTTTAACTATTTAGGTATGCCGTTTATTCCATTACTTGAGTTATTGCAAATACCAGAAGCTGAACAAGCTTCAACTACTATTGTGGTGGGTTTTGCTGATATGTTCATCCCTTCAATTTTGGCTGCTTCAATCGAATCTGATATGACGCGCTTTATCATTGCAGCGATGTCGGTAACACAATTAATTTATATGAGTGAAGTTGGTGCGCTGCTTATTGGTAGTAAAATTCCAATTAATATTGCTGAATTATTTATGATTTTTATTCTACGTACCTTAGTGACTTTACCGGTCATTGCAGGCATTGCACACCTTATTTTTTAATTGACTAGGCTAAGAAAATAAAATGGATATTGCACTATACCTGCACGCGATGACTGGTTTATTGGTTATTATCGATCCGATTGGGTCGGCGCTTATTTTTAATTCGCTGACCTCGGGTAGTGATCAAAAATTCCGTAATTTAATGGCCATCAAGTCAGTCGCTATCAGTGGTGTTACATTGATTTTATTTGGCAATTACGGTGAAGCCCTATTTTATCACTTGGGTATTAATATTAATTCCCTGCGTATCTCTGGCGGTTTATTACTTTTTTATACCGCCTTTATCATGATCACGCAGGAACTAAAATTTGCTAAAACCGATAAAGATGCGGATATATCAGTTTTCCCTATGTCTATTCCATTATTAGCAGGCCCTGGCACACTTACCTTAGCCATTTTATTATTCTCGCAAAATACTCAAGGTAACTCAGTCGTGACGGTGAGTGCCGCTATCATTAGTGTTTTATTGATCACTCTGGTGGGTATGATGATGTCAAAGTACTTGAAAAAGTTCATTGGCAAAACGGGTGATGAAATATTACGTCGTTTCTTAGGCGTGATTCTTGCCGCGTTGGCGATTCAATTTATTTACGAAGGCGTGCGTAATATTTCAATGTAATAGCAGTCGATTGCCTGTCATGCACAAAACCCACACAAGATTACAGTTCTAATATTGCTGAGATTAACCAAGTTAGTTTCAGCAATTCCCTTTTAAGTTTTACTTTCCTGCATTAACCCATAGCTATAGACATTCAACATCATTTAACCTCAGTCATGGAATAACGTTAAACGGCAAGCTTACTCATCAATCAAATTTAACTGTATTGTATTGTATTGTACTGTACTCTACAGATTGCTCAGGGAGTTTATTGCTTAGGCCAACACTTAGGCCTAATAAGAGAATGGGTTTATCTGGATTGGCAGCAATCAATTGATGATGCAATTACTCAAAAATCGAAATGTTAAGTTGCGTATATTTTCGCTCACTACTTTTGATTGTAAAATCACTAAACTTTAGCTTTCCCCCCAATTTAATGATCACTTTATTCTCTAATGTTTTTTCTAACTGAGATTGTGTTGCTTGCTCTGAACTGATCACACATTGTTCATTGGGTTTATTTGCATCCGAAGCTATTTTCCGACACCAATTTTTCCGATCTCAATGGTACAAAGCATAAAATTATTCGTTATAAGAGTACAGAAAAAAGCCAATCTGGAATGACTGTGCACGCGTAGATTGTCACAATAGCAAAAACAAGTAATCCGTAATGGCTTGCATTAGGTTTGGCAAAAAGTTGCTTTTGATTGTTTATGAAAACCTTTTGTTCATTGCTAATAGAGCCGTAAAAAAAGCTGCTAAGAACGCCAAAAAAGAGAAAGGCTAAAGTGCCTATTGGGGCAAACCACGGCCAAGCAATATCCATATAACGAGCTATAAATACAGCAATCATACTCAATATACTGCCTACAATAACGCCGGTTTCGTTAGCCTTATTGAAAAATAGTCCAAGTACGAATGAACCTAAGCGAATGCCCACAAAAATAGAGGTCAAGCTCGCAATGGTTTTGAGCACTGATTCATTAGACACCGAAAATAATGCAGGGATAACCACTATAAAAGCAGACACTAAACTCATTTTTCTAGCGACTGAGTCATAGTGAGTACCAGAGGCATTCTTACGGAAAAATCGCTTATAGAAATCGAAAGTCGCGACAGTTGCCATTGAATTGTATGTAGAGTCCAAAGTAGACATAGCGGCTGCTGAAAGAGCGGCAATAATTAGTCCAATAATTAGCGGGTTAGTATGATTAAAAACGAAATCTAATATAACTTCATTGCTGTTTTCAAAAGGCTGGTCTTGATAAAAAACACTCAGAAGAACACCTATAATTGAGAAAAATAGATATATAAAAAATGCTCCATATCCACAAAGCAGCATGGATTTTTGCGCTGTCTTAACATTTTTCGTCGCCAATGTTCTTTGAATAATTAACTGATTAGTTCCATACACACTGAGGTGCAAGAAACTGACTGCAAAAACTCCAGCTAAGAGTGTCGTATCGACGCCCAAGTCGAAACTTGTATTGATGATAGTAAGATGATCTCGTGATAAATTGCCACCATTATTAATTTCGATTATGAGGATTACAAAAATAGCAATACTACCGGTAATAAGCACAATAGATTGCAGCATATCAGTCCAAATAACCGTAGAAATACCTCCAGAATAAGTGTAAATAGCCGTAAAAATACTGATACATATAATGGCTTCTGAGATAGATATTGGAATCACTTTCACTAAGATCAGTGCCACTGCATAAAGGATCACTCCTGCAGAAATACACTGAACAACAATAAATACTATCGAGTTTATGGTACGAGCATAAACGCCAAACCGAAGCTCTAGATACTCATAAATAGAAGTAAGTTTTAGTTTGTAAAATACCGGCACAAAAAATAGAACAGTGAAAAAGATTACTATAGGGTAATTCAAATGGATACTCATAGCTTCCATTCCAGAGCTAAAAACCCAACCAGGCATTCCTACAAATGTCATTGTACTTATGTAAGTCGCTAGAATTGAAACACCTGCTGTAAACCAACCAAACTGCTTGCCACCAGTAGAGAAATCTCCCCCAGTGTTATACCTCTTATTAACTAAATAGCTAATGAGTATGGTTATTGCTAAATAAATTGTGATCACTAGATAGCTTGAGTACGTAACCATTTTATTGTCCTGATTTCAGTATCGATATCGATGAATATCACTGTATATTACCCATTTACGTCTTTACCATCGTTACATTCCACCACAAACGTGAACTAAATCACCATAACTGTGGGCTCGCTCGCAACAAGGGTAAAGAACCAAAGAGAGATCCTGATCACCAATCCCTACCAAATGGGTACGTATTCATTTATAAGTCGATATTGATCACATATTTTATAACCACAAAAAACTACTATCAATTCGAAATCGAAGAGAGCTAGAAAGGTAAATGACAGTCTATCTCTCCTGAACATAAAGCTAATTTACGGATAATTAAGCTAATTTACGGATAATTAAGCTAACTTACAGATAAGTAGAGGTATATCGATCATGACTGTAAATAATCAAAAAATACATATGAGTGAAGTTCCCATGATTCAAAGGGTAGCTGCTTATTTAACCATTCTAGTAGGCTATTTTTTCTATTGTTATAACTTTGTAATTATTGACTATGTACGCCCTTACATCGTAGAAGATTACGATGGTATTAGCCTTGCAGATACCGCCCAATTCTATACTTGGCAATCCCTTGGAGCTTTAATCGGTGCACTTAGCTGTGCGTGGATTGCATCCCATTTAGGCAAAAAAACAACGCTTATCGCAATTACAGCACTTAACGGTGGAGCGACGATTATTAATATGATGTTCACGGATTACGCGACGTGGGCATTGATGAGATTCATCATTGGTCTTTCCCTAGGTGGCTACTTTACTATTGCGGTAAGCCTCATGATTGGTCTATTCACCCCTACTGTACGTGGTAAATTAACCGCATTTGCTTCTTCAATGTTCTCTGTAGCACTGATGGCAATGGGGATTTACGCAGCATTTATTAGCAGTATTGATGCGCCTTGGCAAAGCTTAATGTGGGTTGGCGGTATTCCACCGTTGGTCGCAGCGGCACTCATGATTTTTCTTCTTCCAAATGAGAACAAAATCATTGCATACGGTGAAGAAGAAGCGGCAGCACAAGAAAAGGACTCAGGCGTTGTTAAGAAGAAAGGTACTTGGCGCGAAATGCTTAGCGGGCATCACCGAAAAATAACAATCACTTGCTTATTATTGGCTGGCTTGAACTTCTACGGTTACCAATTCTTTAGTGGCTTCGTGACTACGTACCTAAAAGATGTGCGACAGTTTGATGGTGCGACTATCGGTATTATATTTTCTATCTCTGCATTTGGTTCTTTATTCGGAGCATGGTTCTGGGGTGCGATTGCGGACAAATTTGGCCGAAAAGTGAATGCGTTTGGTTTCATTCTTGCGGGCATCATGGCTTCGATATTCTTCATCGCTCCAAGCGATGTCATGATTGGTGGTTTAAATGCGCTGGCACTTATGGGGCTTATTTACAACTTCGGTCTTTCAGCTTCTGCGGTATGGGGTGGGTACTTCTCTGAGTTGTTCCCTGCACACCTTCGTAGCCACGGTGCGGCACTGTTCCATGGTGGTCGTATCATAGGTATGTGGGCGCCAATGGTGCTTATCTATATCCAAGAACGTTCAAATTTAGAGACTGCAATGTGGGGGTCTCCGATCATATGGGTTGTTGCGGGGCTATTATGGTTGTCGCTACCAGAAACGCTGAAAAGTGGCATTTTCAACAAAAGAAAATCTCCAATACAAACCAACGCTTAATTTAATTAAAACGGCAGGCAATGTGCCTGCCGACAAGCACAATCAATTTTTTCGAGTCCCATCTTAAGTTGGCTCGCCAATATATGGAATAAAAATATGTCTAAATATCAAGAAGCAAAACTCGTTGTACGTAAATATTTCGATGCTATGGAAAATGCAACTCACGAAAATGTAGCAGAAATACTAGCATCTCATACTTCAGAAAATTACCTATGGCGTGGCGTTTACCCATTCCGAGAGCAAGAAGGTGCGCGAGCAGCTGCTGATGTTTTTTGGTCTCCTCTTATGAAATCTATGACGCGTATGCAACGCCGCCAAGATATATTTATCGGTGGTGATAACGATGTAAATAATGATGAAACTTGGGTAATGAGCATGGGTCACTTCATGGGCTTATTAGATTCTGAATTTCTAGGAATGCGTCCAACCGGCAAGATCATGAACGTTCGTTACGCTGAGTTCAGTTGTGTTGAAAATGGTAAAATAACGAAGACAGGTCTGTTTTTAGATCTATTAGGCATGATGGATCAAGCTGGCTGTTATCCTCTTCCGCCCTCTACCGGTAAATATTTCGTTTACCCTGGCCCACGTAATCATGATGGTTTATTGTTTGAAGATGCGGATCCAAAGGAAGGTGTTGCAACACTAGCCCTAGTCAATAAAATGGTTGACGACCTATCTGCCCTTAACGACAGTGGCGCGATGGGTTGCCCTCCAGAAATACTTGCTAAGAGCTGGTCTGAAGATATGATTTGGTATGGCCCTTGCGGCATCGGTGCATCATATACAATTCATCGTTACCAACAGCAACACCAACTTCCATTCCGTAACAATCTTAAAGACAAGAAGTTTAACGGCCATGTTTGTCGTTTTGCTGAAGGCAGCTTTGCTTGCTTCTTCGGTTGGCCAAATCTGTCTAACACCCCTACTGGTGGCTTCTTAGGAATGCCGGGCGGCGAAGTACGCGCGAATATGCAAGTAGTTGATGTTTACTACCGCGATGGTGACAAGCTATCTGAGAACTGGGTATTAATAGACTTGCCATACTGGCTGCAACAGCAAGGGATAGATGTATTTGAACGAACTCAACAAATATTAAACCCTACTCTGTAATACTAATAAAGCCTAAGCTTAAAAACTTGGCCTTAATTACCAACGAGTGTTTCTTAGCTGAAGCACTCTTTGAACAACCCGTTATCAATCAACCACAAATTAAAATTACTCTGTGGCTTTCAGCACCTTGAAAAACGAGTAATGGGTTGTACCCATATGGTGACCACATTATAATTATAAAACCTTATTTATTATAGGAATAAGGTTTTATAATTTTGTGAGTACGCACCATAATTATGCTATTCTTTACTAAGTTAATTTTTAAATAAGCACTTACTCATGAATTCACCTAAAACTACTGTTACTTCAAAAGACGTTGCGAAATTCGCGGGCGTGTCTCAATCTACGGTATCTCGTGTTTTTGTACCTGGCAGTTCCGTTGCTGACAAAACCAAACAAAAAGTCTTTGAAGCAGCGAAGGCACTTAACTATCGTCCAAATGCTTTTGCTCGCAGTTTATCAACCAATGAATCTAAGCTTATTGGCTTGGTTTTTCCGGATACTGATTACCCGATTCACATGAAAACGCTGCAATTAATTTCGATTGAATTACAAAAAAATGGGTATTCTGCCGTATTAATTCCTTGGCAATTGAATGGGGGTGTAGAGCATTCAATCCCTAATATTTTTCAGTATAGGGTGGATGGTGTCATTGCTGCTTCAGCAACGTTGAATAAGTCACTTTATAAAGAATGTGAAGAATTTAATATTCCAATTGTTCAATATGCCCGTGTGGTTGAGGGAACCAAAAGCAGTTATGTGATTAGTGATAACTTTACAGCGGGGAAAACTGCGGCACAGTTTTTTCATCAAACCGGAGTAAAATCAGCCGCCTACCTTACTGGCAACATCCCTACATATACTAATGGGGAACGCCAATCTGGATTTTGTGCTGAATTTGAAGATCTAACAGGATGTCCGGTTCGAGTGATAGAAGCTGATTTAGGCTATCTCGATTCTCTGGATGAAATTAGAGCTCTATTGTCTAGCCAAGATAGAGTAGAAGCCATTTTTTGTGCTACCGATGAACTGGCAATAGCAGTGATGGATGTCGCTCGATTAGAGTTTAAACTGCGTATTCCTGAAGAGTTACAAGTGATAGGTTTTGATGATATACCTCAAACAGAATGGCTCAATTATCAACTCACTACTTTTCAGCAGGACTTTAGCCGCTTAGCCAGAGAGTCGGTAAAAATCATTGTAGAACAAATTGCAGAACAGAGCGCTAGCTTAGTAAAACTCATGATTCCAATAAAATTTATAGAACGTAATACGACGAAGAAGAAAAATCATAATATTATTTGAGGCCTAGCTTCATTGCACTATAAAGTCGCCTATGACTATCCTTCAAATTTACCGAAGCTATACTTGAATTCAAAATCCAACTATTGAAGATGAGATCCACAGTTCCCCCAAGGGGAGCGCTCAAATCAACCTGAGAGTAGACAATCATAGTGTGATTAATTGATTTCACTACCCTAGCAGTATAAACCCTAATTTATTGCCAAATGCTGCATAGCGTAGTCGATAAAAACTCTGAGCCTAGTTGGCATATATTTAGTTTGGGCATACTGAAGTGCAATGATCCCCTGATAATTACTCTTAATCGTCCAGTCGCAGAGAACCTCAGTAACATTTCCTTTGCTTATTGCTTCCTGCACCACAAAATCAGGGAAAATACCGATACCTAAGCCATTAATAACTCCGTTTAAGCGCATCTGAGAGTGGTTGACTGCGTAGCGTCCTGAAACTGACACTGTATGGGATTCATCGCCTTTAATAAAATCCCAGATGTGGTCGGTTTCATTTTCAGCTAAATATAGACAATCGTGCTCTGTTAATTGTTCAGGGTGGGATGGAACCCCTTTCTCTTTTAGGTAATCAGGGCTTGCACATAGCACTAAGTTGGTTTTACCAATCTCTTTTAGAACCAAATTTTCATCAGGTTTATCGGTAAGAAGAAAGGCAATATCGATCCCCGTTGTAAAAATATCGATTGCCCCATCAATAGCACGTAACTTGAGCTGAATCTGCGGATACTGCTTTAAAAATGGTATGACAAAAGGCTGTAACACCACATTTAAAAATGCCTCAGGCGCGGCAACGGTTATTGAGCCAGCAGGCTTATGATGGATGACACTTGATATTTCAACCGCTTGCTGTGCAGCATTAACCATAGAAATGCATTGATCATAAATCTTCTTTCCTGCTTCGGTAATGATCAGTTTTCTGGTCGTTCGTTCAAAGAGTTTAACAGATAAGGCTTTTTCTAGCCGAGTAACTGTTTTACTCAGCGCTGAAGGTGTGACATTTAGTTTTTTAGCCGCAGCAGTAAAGCTTCTCTCCTGAACAACAAGAGTAAAACTAGCAAGGTCGGGTAATAAGGCGATCAGTTTTTGAGATATTATCATTCCATTTGTGCCTTTTTTTCACTAATGCTTTTCCATCTATAGGGATAATACTCTTATATCGAATCAATTAGAATGTATTTACGGTGTAAATGATTCTATAGCTTGTTCGGGTTTATTTCATAACAATCTGTTTTTATTAAATGTTTAAAAGGAATATGCTCATGACCTCTACCTTTTATAATCAAATCAATAATCAGATAAAAGACCTAAAATCAGAAGGCCTATATAAACGTGAGCGCGTTATTACTTCAGCTCAAAATGCCGCTGTGTCTACCTCTACAGATGAAGAAGTTTTAACCTTCTGCGCTAATAACTACTTAGGTTTAGCAAATCATCCCTCTTTAATCGAAACAGCTAAGAAGGGGTTATATGAGCAAGGTTTTGGTATGGCATCCGTACGCTTTATTTGTGATACGCAAGATAAGCATAAGCAATTAGAAGCTAAGTTATCAGCATTTTTAGGGATGGAAGATACTATCTTGTATACCTCTTGCTTTGATGCAAATACGGGGTTATTTGAAACTATTTTAGATGCAAACGATGCGATTATCTCCGATTCACTTAATCACGCATCAACCGTTGATGGTGTTCGTTTATGTAAAGCGAAACGTTTACCGTTATGCAAATAATGATATGGCAGAATTAGATCAACAATTAATTGCTGCAACTGAAGTTGGTGCTCGTCATAAAAGGCTTAAATGGCGACGACTTCAATAGTTGCAATATTTTTAACCTACGGACAGACTATATGTTACACAATTTTATTTATTTTGCAGATATGTTAGGTGTAATTGCTTGTGCGATATCAGGGGTACTTGTTGCAGCCCGTTTACGTATGGATCCCTTTGGCATCATAGTTTTAGCTACTGTTACTGGTATTGGTGGAGGAACCATTCGAGATATGATGATGAGCGCAACACCCGTATTTTGGATTCTTGATAACACCTATTTATACGTAATTTTATGCACTACCGTTTTAAGTGTTATTTGGCTGCATCATATTCATCGTTTTCCAGTGTTTTTATTACCTCTGCTAGATGCCTTTGGCTTGGCCATATTTACCATTATCGGAGCACAAAAAGCATTGTCTTTTGGATTTACTGGCCCCGTGGCAATTGGTATGGGCTGTATCACAGGTGTAGCAGGTGGTATGGTACGAGATCTTTTAAGTGGTCAAATCCCCTTTGTTTTACAAAAAGAGATATACGCGACAGCATCTATTTTAGGCGCAACCTTATTTGTAATAGGCCATTTCATTGGATTAACGCCAATTTTATCAATGCTGCTTGCTATATGTGGCACGCTAACATTGCGACTAAGTGCAATATATTGGCACCTGTCTTTACCTGTATTTATACTTGATAGAGAAACTTAAGCTTAACTTCTATTCATACTAACTGATGGTATTGTCAATTTATCTGAGCCCAACGATTAAAGCTATAAAATCAGCCTTAATCTAAATTTTGGACGCAACTAACATGCACGCATCCATTTAGAAAATGATCGTTCACAAATGCATGGTCCCCCCTTGCTTCAAGTAAGTACCTACCCCATCTAAATAAAATATTATTACACGTAGAGAGGATCACTCTTTCAATAAACGCTCCCGAACTCCACAAGTATGAATGTATTTTGCTGTAGTTTGGTTCTCATAACGACTATCCACTTTATGCTCCATGTGTCTGCAGTTTCGACATAAGTTGATGATTCAGTTGTAATTGAATCAATTTATTTACGAAGCCATGCGCATTATTTCAATGTAATAGCAGTCGATTGACTGTCTCATGCACAAAACTCACGCAAGATTACAGTTCTAATATTGCTGAGATTAACCAATTTAGTTTCAGCAATTCCCTTTTAAGCTTTACCTTCCTTCATTAACGTTAGCTATAGACATTCAACATCATTAAATCACAGTCATGGGATAACGTTAAACGGTAAGGTTACTCATCAATCAAACTCAACTGTACTGGTTGCTCAGGGAGTTTATTGCTTAAGCCAACACTGAGGCCTAATAAGCGAATGGGTTTGTCCGGATTGGCAGCAATCAATTGATGTAACAATTGTTCAAAAATTGAAATGTTAAGTTGCGTATATTTTCGCTCACTACTTTTGATTGTGAAGTCACTAAACTTTAGCTTTATCCCCAATTTAGTGATCACTTTATTCTCTAAATGTTTTTCCAACCGAGATTGTAATTGTAAGTAAAAATCACTGAGCTGCTTTAGGCACTGCTCTTCACTGAGCAAGTTATGTTCAAATGTATGCTCAACAGCAACGGATTTTCGCTCTCTATTCGGCTGTACTTCTCGTTGGTCAATGCCCTTACTGTAAGCTGATAATGCTTGCCCTAGTTTACCAAAAGTCGATAACAACTCTTGTTCTGGATATTTCCTAATATCACCACAGGTAAACAAGCCTTTGTCAGCTAAGTGTTGCTGCCCTACTTTACCTACACCGGGGATTTTTTTAAGTGGCAAGGTTAAAATAAAGTCACTGGCTTGCTCTGGACTGATCACACATTGTCCATTAGGTTTATTTTCATCAGAGGCTATTTTCGCTAAAAATTTACAGTATGAAACACCCGCAGATGCTGTTAGATTCAATTCTTGTTGAATCGATTTTCTTATATCTTGGGCAATATAAGTGGCCGAACCTTGGAACAAAGTACAGTCGGTAACATCTAAAAAAGCTTCGTCCAGTGATAAAGGTTCAACTAAAGAGGTGTAGCGAAAGAAAATTTCACGTAACTTTTTAGAGACTTCCACATAAACCGACATTCTTCCCGGCACGATAAGCAGATCTGGACACAATTGCTTTGCTTGAAATACAGGCATAGCAGAATGCACACCATATTGACGTGCTAAGTAATTACACGTCGACAAAACACCTCTACGTTGACTGCGGCCCCCTATCGCAAGTGGTATATTCTGATAGCTAGGATTGTCACGCATTTCGACTGCAGCATAAAAACAATCCATATCAATATGAATTATTTTACGTGCTATTGGAGTAACACTCGGCGCTTTAACATCTGGATCTGACTCGGTCGTTTCTGAATACATGGTTAAACGACCTCTAGTAGCATTGCGTGGAAGATAAATGGATAAAAGATTAACAATCAAAAATTAACAAACACTGATAACTAGTTGAATGATAATAGTTAATAGCACTAAAATGATTTACTACAACGCATTAACTGTGTTTATAGACAGTTAATTTAATGGCTCTACTGAAAAAATACAAGTTAAAAATTAAACTTACGTTTGACATTGACCTTAGGGTAAAGGTTAAGCTTTAACTATTGAGTGAGATCAGGCATTTTAATTGTCCCAAATAATCATCACTTAACTTACTATTTTTAACTAATAAGGTAACTGATATGACAACAACACAACAAATAACGTTCCCTGTCTATGGAATGAATTGTGCTAGTTGTGCCAGTAAACTAAGTGCAGCATTTAATACACTTGATGGCATCGAAGCCAATGTAAATATCACTTTAGAAAAAGCAAGCTTAAGCGTCGATGAAGCGCAATTAAAAAGCCCTATTGCGCCTCAAATCATCACTATTTTAGAGCAAAAAGGCTATCAGACCGATCACCAACAAGTAGTGTTTGAAGCGGAGTGGTCTTGTTCAAGCTGTGTAGAATCAACGATAACAGCATTAAAAAAACACCCACTAGTGGTGGATGTAAAAGCAAATTTTGCGACGCAAATTGTGTATGTAGAAACATTAGAAAGTTTTGTTAACGACTCTTTTATCAAAGCGTTAATCGCCTTAAGTCCTTATCCATTAACGGCAAAGAAAGCGATCACATCACAACAACAATTAATTGAAAAACAAAACAAAGAACGTAAAAAACAACAACAAGAAAAACTAGGCCTCGCTATTGCCCTACTGTTAAGTCTGCCATTCTGGTTCGCAATGATCAGTATGCTATTTAGTGATTCGCCGTTATTAACGCCTTGGTTTGAGCTTGCTTTAGCGACTCCTCTACAATTTATTATTGGTGCTCGTTTCTATAAAGGTGCTTGGAAAAGCCTGAAAGGTCGATCAGCGAATATGGATGTGTTAGTGGTATTAGGCACCTCCGCAGCCTACTTTTTCAGTCTATATATGATTCTAAAAGGCAATACGGGGCATCTATATTTTGAAAGCAGTAGTTTAGTGATCGTATTAATTCGTTTAGGTAAATATTTGGAGTTTCAAGCTAAACAAGCAAGCTCTAAAGCGGTGAGTGCTCTAAATAAATTACAAGCCGTTGATGCCTTGGTCAAAAAAGGTAAAGTATTCAAACGAGTATTGATTGATCAAGTACAAGTGAGCGACCTAATACAAATTGCAGCCGGTGATAAAGTCCCCGTCGACGGCGTTATTTTAGAAGGCAGCAGCTACATTGATGAAGCATTATTAACCGGTGAAAGTAAGCCAGTGCTTAAACAAGTAGAAGATACAGTGTTTGCCGGTACGATTAATGGCGATGGTGTGTTATTAATGAAGAGCACTGCGGTCAAAGAACAAACCAAATTGCATCAAATTATTCAATTAGTTGAATCCGCTCAAATGAGTAAAGCACCAATATTGGAGTTAGTGGATAGAATTAGCGCTATTTTTGTTCCGATTGTATTAGCCATTGCAGCAGTGACGTTTAGTGCATGGTGGTTACATAGTGGAGACTTTGAACAAGCCTTGATCCACAGTGTAGCGGTACTAGTGATTGCTTGTCCTTGTGCATTAGGTTTAGCAACCCCTACGGCCATGGTGGTTGGCACTGGGCTCGCAGCGCAAAAAGGTATTTTAATAAAAGATATTAATACATTACAACTTGCACATAAATTAACGCATATTGCCTTTGATAAAACCGGTACGTTAACCAAAGGACAAGTTAGTTTAAATAATATAACTGCATTTGATAAAGACTTCCTGCCGCTTTTATTAGGCTTACAGCAAGCAAGTAAACACCCAATTGCCAAAGCGGTTGTTGAACATTGTGAGACACTTGATATTCAAGCAACCACAGTCAATGATATACAAAGTATTCACGGTGAAGGTATCCACGGGCGTGTTAATAACCAAGAAATCATTGCTGGTAATGCTAAGCTACTGTCGCACTTTAATATTGATTTAAACCAACAGCTTGCCATTCGAGGCGTTAAACCGGAAACAACTGATAATGTAATTTATGTTTGCTATCAACAAAATCTGATTGGTTATTTTAGTATTGCCGATCAAGTTCGTCCTGAGAGCCAACAAGCCATCTCTGACTTACATCAATTGGGACTATCTACCACGCTAATAAGTGGCGACAAAGACAGTGTTGTAAAATCGATGAGTCAGCAATTAGGTATTAAAAGCTATTTTGCAGAACAAACACCTGAACAAAAATTACAACAGCTAGAAACACTACAAAAACAATCGCTAGTGGCGATGGTAGGCGATGGTGTTAATGATGCCCCTGCATTAGCGAAAGCCGATGTGAGTATCGCAATGGGCGGAGGTAGTGATGTTGCAAAACAAACAGCCTCAATGACATTAATGCGAGATGACCCGCGGTTAATAGCAGTGGCGATTAAGATTTCACGCAGTACTTGGTCGACCATTCGTCAAAATTTATTTTGGGCATTTATTTTTAATAGTTTAGCAATTCCAGCAGCGGCCTTTGGTTACTTGAACCCAACTGTAGCGGCAATCGCAATGACTGCGTCAAGCTTAACGGTATTGAGTAATTCATTACGCTTAAAACGCATTAACATTAGTACTGACAAATAAGCATTAATAAAATCAGTACTGATAATTAACTGTTGTTGATAGCTATAAACAAAAGTGGCACTAAGTAACTCATACTTAGGTCACTTTGCAGATGCTGATTTGGCATCAATGTGCAAAATCAGCAAACAGCATATGCGAGAAAAGGTACATTAAATATAATAATTTAACGTACGATTTAAACACACATGATAGAGGCAGGAGTCGTTATGTATTCAATAAGCCAAGCAGCAAAAGAGACAGGATTGTCCATTAAATCAATTCGCCATTACGAATCTATTGGATTGATTAGTACTCCACCAAGAGGCGAAAACGATTACCGTTTTTATACACCGCAAATATTAAAACAGTTGCATTTTATTCATAAAACGAAATTAGCAGGTTTTAACCTAAAAGAATGTAAAGCCTTACTATTACTCGGTGAAGATGAGAATAGAAATAGCGCAGATGTAAAGAAAATAGCGCTAGAAAAAATTAAAGAGATTGAGTCACGCATTCAACAGCAACAGGCAATTGTAAATCAGTTGACTAAAATCACTCAACAATGTCCCGGTGATGAACAGTCGCAATGCAGTATTATCGATGCATTTAGCTGAGCCGTTTTCTAGCCTGTATTAATCGAATTACAATACACGGTTGTATTAAAAGTTAAGAACATAAAAACCCAGTTCAAACTGGGTTTTTAAACCAATGTAACAAGCCACCAGCATTATTACTTTTTCGTTGTCCCTAATTGTACCGATTCTTCACTCGCACCTGCACTAGGGTCGTTAAATACATCAATGTCCATTTCACCTTCCGACTTCGCTACAATACAGGTGATCACACTATCACCGGTTATGTTAACGGCGGTACGGATCATATCCAATAATCTATCAACCCCAAGAATCATCGCAATACCTTCAACCGGCAGACCCACTTGATTAAGTACCATGGCGAGCATAATTAAGCCAACACCCGGCACGCCTGCCGTTCCTACTGACGCTAATGTCGCCGTTAGAATAACAGCCCCATAATCGGAAAGACTTAAGTGAATATTAAAAGCCTGTGCAATAAACACGGTGGCAACACCTTGCATGATAGCAGTCCCATCCATATTAATGGTGGCACCCAGTGGAACGGTGAATGAGGCAACTTTATTATTAACACCTAAGCGCTTGGTTGCTGTCTCTAAGGTCACAGGGATAGTTGCATTTGATGATGCTGTTGAAAAAGCAAAAGTGATCGCTGTTTCCATCTTTTTGAAAAACGTGATTGGATTTAAACCAGTGAGTGCTTTAAAAAAGAGACTATAAGTCACCAAAGCATGCAGTAACAAGGTAGCACTTAATACTAAGAAGTAATTGATTAGATTGAATATGGCTTCTAACCCAATGTCACTAAATAGTTTTGCCATTAAGAAAAATACCCCGTATGGCGCGATATTCATTAACATAACGACTAACTTCATGATCACTTTGTTGAAGTCATAAAATAAACTTGCAATGCGCTCACCCTCAGGGCCTGAAACGCTAATAGCAATACCGAACAAAATTGAAAATATGATAATTTGCAGGATATTGCCTTCAGCCATTGAGCTAATAGGATTGGTTGGAAACATGTTAATAATAACGTCTCCCAACGAGGGCGCATCTTTAGTGGAAAAACTGGTTGCCTGCGCTAAATCGACGCCTACGCCAGGTTCAAAAAGATTAGCCATCAAAATAGCAAGCGTGATCGCGATAGCTGTCGTCAACATATAAAATGATAAGGTTTTACCACCTAAACGACCTAATGTAGAGAGATCTTTTAAGCTACTTGTTCCACACACTAATGAGACAAAAATCAATGGCACCACTAGCATTTTAAGCGTAGCGATAAAAACTTTGCCACCAACATAAAAGACACCGTTTACAATATAGTCTTGAACAAATGCAACATCAGCGAAGAGGCTGCGGATAACAAATCCAACCAAAATACCTAAGCCCATCCCGACCAATACACGCTTAGTTAATGACATTTTATTTTGGTTTTTTATTGCGGTTGTTGCGGTCATCATACTTCCTTTTTTTCCATCATATAATCCTTTACTTTATAAGATATTAAACATCAATCTGCACTTCAGCATTAAGTACTCACGCAAGGCTAATTATCCACTGTTGCGCATTTAAGCTCATTATTACGGTCTGAAAAGTTCGCTTTGTATGGTATTCGATCAGATAAGTGCAGTAGCGTTTAACAAAACGTACTTAGATCACAATTCTACAGAAGTGACGACATTTTAATACTTCTTTAACCAGCTAACATAAAATCAATAGCAGCTAATTGCACACCATTAACTAAGATGGCAACACTATGTTGACCACTGTAATATTGTCTTGTAGAGATTTTTTTAAAGCTAAAAGATTTGCTGATCGGCTTGTTATTTTTGTTGATAACCGCCTCGGATAGTTGAAATATTTTACGGGCTTGTTGTCCATTTTTTTTCATGAAATCAATGGCAAATTCGATCCTTAATTTATTCAAGGGTAAGGATTTCTGATGTGTTAAAAGGCAAGAAAAAGTAAAAACTTCTCCTATCGATACGACTTTATCAGCTTTAAAATCAAATACTTCAACATGCACTGGAGGTAAATAACCAAATAATGCCAATGCAGATGGGTGTGCTTGCTTTAATAAGCTTCGACAGGCGTGTTTTACTAAACGTTTTGTCTCTGTAGTTTCACTTTCAGCTAACCACTGTTGTGCTAAGTTAACCACAATTAAAGGGTGATCCTTGGCAATATCATTGAGGTTATTAGCCACACTTCGTCGTACATATTCGCTATCGTCATTTTTTAATGCATCTAAAACCGGCAAGATGAAACTGGGATCTTTTTTAAATTCAGGTAAAGCCATTGCCCAAGGTAATCGAGGTCGACACCCTTCCGATGCTAAACGACGTATATGACGATCGTCACTATTACACCATGTTAATAAGACAGATTGCATTTGTTGTGGATATTGGACAATAAAAGGTCGTACCGCGAACTCGGCACTTGCAAACTGGGTTATATAAGAGAGTGCATCAATTGAGGCTGAAAATTCATGCAATCCGTAGCATTCAACAAAAGCAGGAATAAACATGCCTTCGTAACCTGTAAAATAAGGCGCTATTTGTTTAATAACCGCTAAGCTTTGTAAGTAATCAAGCTCAATAAAGAGGTTCAGTTGTTGTGCAAGGTGTAAAGTCCGTGCTTTGAGCTCTTTATCTATCCACTCTTCGTTAAACACCGCTTCGATAAATTGTTTTTTTTGCAATAATGGATAACTGTTTTCAACAACATCAGCTAGGTGAGAAATATAATTTAGGTTATATACATCTTTTAATAAAGCAGCCATGTTGTTCCTATTTTTAGTCAGTTGTTTAGTAGATGAGTTGTTTAGTAGATAAGTTGGTTAATAGACTACCGATTAAGTAAATAAGTAAGCGGAGATAGTTAGCATCGAATTGAGAAGTGACTAATCGCCAACTGATAGGTTTAAGATTTTACTGAGCTCACCATCATAAAAAAATGAATGGGATATTTACCAGCTTAAAGGCATAAATAATAGAGATGATAACGGGAATGAGTAATGAGATCATTTTATTAAAGTCCATGACCTCATTATTGATTACAAAATTAACTCTCCAAAATGGAAAACACAGAACTGCCCTGTTTCCATTTTATTCCATGCTTCGTCTTTAGTGAGTGGACGAGTTGCGATCACGGTAACAATATCACTGTCAGAAGTTTCCTCTTGAAAGTCAACGATCATATCTTCATCGATTAACTGTGCCTTACCAAAAGGAGCACGTCGTGTTATCCAGTGTAAATTATTAGTGCAGTAACACATCACATATTGGCCGTCGCTCAACAACATATTAAAAACACCTAATGCTCTTAATTGATCCGCATAACTGGCTATTTTTTTGAAGATTAATCGCATATCAGTCGGTTGCTCAGGAAAGTCTTGATGTAGCTTGTGCAAAATCCAACAAAAGGCCCGTTCACTGTCTGTTTCACCAACAGGGCAAGCATGCCCCATTTCTAGACTTTCGTACCCCGTAAGTTGGCCATTATGCGCATAAGTCCAATTACGTCCCCATAGCTCGCGAATAAACGGATGTGTATTTTCTAAATTAACACCACCACGATTTGCTTGACGAATATGGCTGATCACCGATTTACTTTTAATCGGGTATTTTTTAACAAGTTCTGCAATTTTAGAATCACAACTAGGGTTGGGATCTTTAAAACTGCGACAGCCTTTGCCCTCATAAAAGGTGATCCCCCACCCATCTTTATGAGGTCCAGTTGCTCCACCTCGTTTCACTAACCCACTAAAACTAAAACAAATATCAGTTGGGACATTGGCACTCATGCCTAATAATTCGCACATTGTTTAACCTAAGCCATTTTCTTTTCAATTAAATAGATCAAAATATGAATGATCTTAATATGTATTTCTTGAATACGATCAGCATAACCAAAGTGTGGCACTCGAATCTCAACATCCGCAAGACCCGCCATTTTTCCACCGTCTTTACCGGTCAATGCAATGACTTTAATACCTTTACTTTTTGCCACATCAATGGCCTTTAGAATATTGGTCGAGTTACCACTGGTCGATAAACAGAATAATACGTCCCCAGCACGCCCAACACCTTCTAAATAGCGTGCAAATATTTGTTCAAAACCATAGTCATTGCCTACACAGGAGATATGACTGGCATCTGAAATTGCAATCGCTGGGTATGATGGACGATGTTCACGATAGCGACCTGTTAATTCTTCTGCAAAATGCATGGCATCACAATGAGAGCCGCCGTTACCACAAGCTAATACTTTTCCATCACTTTTAAAAGCATCTGCTAGTAATGAAGCTGCATCTTCAATATGTTGTAAGTTTTGTTGTTCCGAAAGAAATGCGGTTAACACCTGTTGAGCTTCTTGTAGCTCATCTTTAATAATCGATAAATTCATAGTACCTACTTAATTGGATTGATTGATAATCATCAGATCAGAAAACGTAACCATCAATATTTTATTAATTTATATTTTTTAACTTACGAGTAAGCGCTCGTATTTCTCCATGATACTGTGAGATGCAAAGTCAGCAAGGAAAATCTACATCCACAACCGACGCGACCAGTATATTATTGAACTAAAATCGCGAGTTGTTATATTCCCATCTTACTTCAAAGTGTTTTGTCAGGCAGGAACTCGAATATCAAAGCAAGTCACCATATCAAGTAATGAACTGCCCTTTTTGATTATTGCAACAGAGCATGGTATTTGAGCACGTGCCCCGTAGGGCAAGATAAACATCACTAATTTGAGTTGTTATAAACTTGCTATGTAGAATAATTAGCACCAGTATGATCTCTTTTAATCATTGTAGCGATACAGGAATAACCAGTGAATCTCTCGAAAGCTCAATGTTATGCCTATCACCTTAACGCTTGTTTTCCTTGCAGACTTTACACTTTGAAGTATCGCGGTTATAAATTAATTAAATGTACTTCGTCAGTTTCAGTCGCTTTGGCGAATTGATTTTTTAATACTTTTTTTGATTCCATATAAATTTCACCATTTTGAGCAATGGTGAAATGGTCCGGCTCGACATTAAACTCTTTTTGGTAAGCCATCACCAATTGTAGGGAGTGAGCTTTTTGCTCCTCGGTGAGTGGTGCGCCATCTAACCACTTCCCAGTTTCTACGGCTGTTTTTAGCTTTTCATAAAGCTCTGAAGATATATTTTTTGCATACTCATTGATATTTGACACAGACTTTACCCGTAACTAGTTTAGTAATGTGCAGCAAGTATATTTATTTACTTAAAATTATCTAGTGATGATTACGCAAGCATTAGTTTTTTTGCCATTGATCGGCTTTTATGACCAACAGACGTCGAATAATAAGCGTAATAAAAGCGTGTTGGGCTGTGAAGAGAATCTAAAAATAATAAAGGAGATAGGGATAAAGGAGATGCTCTGCGGCAAGTTATATTCAATAAATCAATGAAATTTATGACGATCAAAAACGCCTTAAACTTCAAGTCATCTATTACTAATAATCTAAAAAGTAATAAGATAAAAAATGTTTAAGGCATTTTTATAAATATCTAGCTGTTATAAATATCTAGTTTTTATAAATAGCAGGGCTGCCATAATAAGACTTTATTTTTTAGCTATTAATCTCTTAATTTAGCTTTAAATAATAAAATAGAGTGTGCTTTTGCAAATACAGGGCTCACTACTTTTTTAGGGTCTTCAATCAACTCACCACTAGGGCAATTAGTATCCATCACTTCATACCAATCTTTATTGTTAGGTAATTCTGGAAGTTGACAAGCAATTTGATAGGTTGATGCATTTAAGATTAAATGCCAATGCTCACCAGCAGGATCCGCTTCCTTTAACTCTACGGCAATCGCTTGTGAGTTAGAGGCATGCCAATCAGATTGTTCCATCACATAACCATCCGGGTGATACCATTGTACTTGATCACTGACAGACTTATCGTCATTTAATATTAAATCACCAAATAAACGAGAACTCTTACGTAATGCGATCAATTGAGAAGTAAATTTAAATAAGGCTAAGTCCGCTTTACTTTGGTCCCAGTTAATCCAACTAATTTGGTTATCTTGACAATAAGCATTATTGTTACCCGATTGATGGTTACCCATCTCGTCACCGGATAAAAAATGCGGTGTGCCTTGAGATAAAAATAATGTCGCAATCATGTTACGTTTTTGCTGTTGTCTTAATGTGTTGATGCGCGCATCTTTAGTTGGACCTTCACAGCCATAATTAGCTGATAAGTTATGGCCATGACCATCTCGATTGTTTTCACCATTGTCTTGATTATGACGATCTTGAAAGGAAACCATATCATCCAAAGTAAACCCATCATGATAACAAATATAGTTAACACTAGTGGTATTACTACGCAGCCCAATAGGAAAGAAATCATGTGACCCTAGAAGACGCATTGCCACTTCAGAGACGATCCCCGTATCACCACGCCAAAAAGAACGCATGGTATCGCGATAACGATCATTACACTCTTTCCATTGTTCAGGAAATGCACCTAAACGGTATCCTCCTGGTCCAATATCCCAAGGTTCTGCAATCAAAATCACATCACTTAACACAGGATCTTGTAATAACGCTTTAAAAAAGGCACTTCGTTCTGTAAAACCTTGTGCTTCTCGCGCTAAGGTAACCGCCAAGTCAAATCTAAAGCCATCCACTTGCATTTCTGTTACCCAGTAACGTAATGCATCCATAGTGATCTTTAATGACCAACTAAAATCTAAATTAACCGTGTTACCACAACCAGAGTGATTGCTGTATCGCTGATAATCAAGCCCCATCTTACTGTTTTCAAAAGTATAATATTGTTTATTATCAAAGCCTTTAAAACTCAGAATTAAACCATCACTACCTGATTCTGCAGTATGATTAAAAACAACATCTAAAATAACTTCAATGTTAGCGGCATGAAGCTCACGCACCATGGTTTTGAACTCAGTTACCGCATCATATTGGGCATAACGTGTTTCAGGTGCAAAGAAGTTGATTGGGTTGTATCCCCAATAATTGGTCAACCCTAAGTCTTTTAAACGTGGTTCACTGACAAAACTAAACACTGGCATTATTTGTAAACTGGTCACGCCAAGAGATTGGTAATGTTTGATGCTTTCAGGATGTGATAAGCCTAGATATTTGCCGCGCATTGGCAAAGGAATATTAGGGTTGGTGCGTGTAAAACCTTTAGTATGCACTTCGTATAAAATACGATGTTGTTCTTCTATTGCTGGTTTTTCAACATTTTTCCAATCAAAATCATCAGAAATAACTACTGATTTAGCTACATATTTATCATTATAATCGCTTTGTGATTGAACAAAGCTGTGTTGAATTTTACTTAAGCATTTGGTGTATGGATCAATTAATAAATTTTTATCATTGAATAACAGCCCTTTTTTAGGTTGATACTCACCGTGGACACGGTAACCATACATCTGTCCCGCCGTTATACCTTCTAAATAAATATGCCAAAGATGTGAATGAGTAGGCGTGAGAAAGTAACTATCAATTTGATTTTCATTTTTATCAAATAGACATAATTCAACACGCTTTCCTTCTTGGCAATGCACAGAGAAGTTGCAACCTTGTTTGTCTAGGGTCGCTCCTAACGGATAGTTCTTTCCCGTAAAACTAACAAATAGATGCTGTTTAGCACCTATTTGTGTAGCCAATTCCATTTTAGTTCCTGACACTTACGATCCTTTTTTCTTCAAGTACACTGTCGATAATGGAGGTAAGTTTAACACAATAGAATGATCTTTACCCTGCCATGGGTAATCTTCGCTATTAAAGGTACCCATTTGGTCTCCCATTTGGTAATTACTACCCCAATAATATTCACTATCAGTATTTAGAACGACTTCGTACTGCCCTGCTTCATCGACGGGTAAACGGTAGCGTTCACGTGGTACAGGGGTAAAGTTACTAACACAGATAACATGTTCTGTTTTAGTAATATTATAACGAATAAACGAAACAACACTATTTTCACCATCACTGTGGTCTAACCAAGCAAATCCTTGTGGTTCATAGTCAGATTCATACATAGCACTATGACTTTTATAAAAATGGTTCAAATCACAAATAAGTTGTTTTTGCCCTTTATGTTTATCATAAGCTAATAGGTCCCAATCTAAACTTTGGTTATGGTTCCATTCACGAGCTTGCGCGATCTCCCCGCCCATAAAGTTTAATTTTTTACCTGGGTGACCGTACATATACCCCATATAAGCACGTAAGTTAGCAGCACCTTGCCATTCATCACCTGGCATTTTTTCTAACATACTTTTTTTACCATGTACCACTTCATCGTGCGAAATTGGTAAAACAAAATGCTCATTGTAATGATAAACCATCGCAAAGGTCATTTCATGGTGATGATATTTACGGTACATTGGATCTTGCTGCATATAACTTAATGTATCGTGCATCCACCCCATATTCCATTTGAAACCAAATCCAAGTCCACCATCAAAAGTAGGTTTTGAAACACCAGAGAAAGCAGTCGATTCTTCAGCAATCGTCATTGCGTGAGGATATTGTTTATAAACTTCTTCGTTAAACCATTTTAATAAGCTGATCGCTTCATAGTTATGATTACCACCATCAACGTTCGGTACCCACTCACCCTCTTCACGCGAGTAATCCCAATACAACATAGAGGCAACAGCATCAACACGTAAGCCATCAACATGGAACTTATCAAGCCAAATTAAAGCGCTGGCAACTAAGAATTGACGCACATTGTCACGACCAAAGTCATAGATATAAGAATTCCAATCTGGATGCCAACCACGACGTGGATCTTCATATTCATAAAGTGGAGTCCCATCGAAGCGAGCTAATCCATGCGGGTCCGAAGGAAAATGCGCAGGTACCCAATCAACAATCACGCCGATACCAGCCTGGTGACATTGATCAATGAAGAATTTAAGATCATCTGCATCGCCAAAACGACTGGTAGCAGCAAATAAACCAACCGGTTGATATCCCCACGAGCCATCAAAAGGGAACTCTGAAATGGGCAATACTTCTAAATGCGTGTATCCCATCTCAACAAGGTAAGGTAATAAATCATCCGTCAATTCACGATAGGTCAGCATACGTTCATGACCATTTTCATTTTTGCGTTTCCACGAGCCTAAGTGCACTTCATAGATACTCATAGCAGCATAGCGTTTATCACCTAGCTGCGAAGCGCGCCATGCATCGTCATTCCATTGATAAGCATTATGGTCAACTACAATGGATGAATGAGAAGGATATAATTCCGCTTGAAAACCTACTGGATCGGCTTTATGCGGTAAACGATTACCTAGTCCATCTTTCAGTTCAAACTTATAAGCACAACCAGCAGCTAAACCAGGAACAAATAATACCCAATGTCCACACCAACTGCGTTGCATAGGATTACGTTGACCATCCCAATGATTTTCATTTGAAATAAGACTTACGCTACTTGCATTGGGTGCATATACAATAAATCTAACACCGCTAACTTCAACACCGTCAACAGTCACTGTTTTTAATTGAGCGCCTAAGGTGTGGTAAACATTTTGTGGCGCTTCATGCAAAGTAGATAAACCATCAAATGCAATCTCATGAAACTGATACGGGTCTATAAATTGATGATTACCATTTTTGTATTCAGCATCTAACTGATAAACAAATTTATCGGTTACTTGTGGTAAGTTAATTTCAAATAAACCATCTTCGTAGACTTTTAATAATTCACCAGAAATGCCGCTATCATCTAGAGCAGAAAATGAAACTGAAGTCGCATCGGGTAGCCAAGCGCGTAACAGGAAACCATCACTAATTGGATTTTTAATTAACCCTAATTGCTCAAAAGGATTCGCTAATCGAGCTTCTTTAAGTGATCCTAAAAGTTCATGCTTTAATGGCATCGTTTTAATATTTGCAGGCTCTTTTGCAGCAACTACTTTTTTATCAGATGTTGCTTTTGCCGGTGATTTCTTTGGTGACACTTTCTTTGACGTTGTTTTTTTAGTCATTTTAAATACCTAATCCGAAGTTTATTTGGCCTAATGTCTGATTATTTAGATCTTGCTTCTGTCAAATCTTTCAATAAGCACTGAATAGCTGAGTCAGCAAAAATAGCATCTAAATTTTTAGATAATTTCCGTTGCCAGTTTTTATATTCATCGCTTGTGCCAGGCACATTAACTGGTTGATCCATTTCTAAAAAATCTTCTAGCTGCAAACTTAACAATGAAGCACTGCCCGCCGCAAGGTGTTTTTGTAATGCAAAGTTCAATACTTGATCCATGCCTGTTGTATTAGCATCTCGGTTGTAATTTTCTGGCAAACTACCATGTCCATGTAAGCTATCGAGAATCTGTTGTTTGCACTCTACACGATCGTGAAACAGCTTTTCCAAAACAGCAGGGTCAGGGTATAAGCCTAATTTTTTGCCTAAATATAGATCTTCACAATGCCAGTACCCTTTAATCGTTGGCATATCATGGGTTGATAACGTAGCCATTGCTTGTTGAATATAATGAGATGGAGATAGAAAACCACCATCTTCAGCTTGCTCAAAGAAAAATACTTTATAAGAATAAACGCCAGCTTCTTTGAGTAATTCATCCATACCATCTGGAACAGTACCTAAATCTTCACCTATCACTAGGCATTGATTACGCACACTTTCTAATGCCAATAAATTTAGCATGTCATAAATATTGTAATAAATATAAGCACCACAACCTGCAGGCGCTCCTTCAGGAACCCACCAAAGTCTTAATAGAGCCATCACATGGTCAATACGTAATGCACCACAATGACTCATATTTGATTGTAATAACTCAATAAAAGGTTGATAACCAGATTCATATAACTTATCGGGAGAGAGCGGAGGTAATCCCCAACTTTGACCTAAAGGACCTAAAATATCAGGTGGAGCACCAATACTAATATTCTCATAATAGAATTCATGATTAGCCCATATTTCACTACTATTTTTGCTTACGCCAACGGCTAGATCACGATAAATACCCAGCGTCATACCTAATGATTTTGCAAGCTCATCAGCTTCTGCTAATTGCGTTTCAGTAAGCCATTGGCAATAACACCAAAATAAAATTTCAGATTCATTTTCTGAGCACCATTGTTGGGTTTCTGGTGTAGAGAATGATTGGAAACCTTCCGGCCATACAGGCCATCCCCAAGCTTGTTCGTTTTCAGCTAAAAATTTAAACTGCAAAGCATCATAAGCTGCTTGCTGCTTTAATGACTCGCCTTTTTGTTGCACAAACTCAGTAAGCTCTTGTAAACGTTTATTATTTTTTGGTTTGCCATCGTTTAAAGTTGCAAACAAATCACGTAATGCACTCAACTTTAAAGCAGTAACATTCTCGTAATCTACCCACTCAACCGCACGTAGTGAATTTAATTTCTGCTGAAAATCACTGCTTGCTAATTTATCTTTCAACGCTTTGCAATGTTCAAACTCGGGAACGGCATGAATATCGGTATATAGAATATTTAACCACTTACGTGATGAAGGGCTATAGGGACTTGCATTATTAGGTTGTGCAGGGCTAAGTGCATGAATTGGGTTTAAGCCGATAAAATCGCCACCGCTTTGTGCCGTTTTAGTTAATAATGATTTCAAATCTGAAAAATCACCAATACCCCAGTTGTTTTGACTTTTTAAACAATATAGTTGAACACTGGTGCCCCATAGCTTTTTACCTTCTTGCATCGCCTTCGGCGTAAAACAAGCACTTGGAGTAACAATGAAAGACATGTTGGCTAATGGTTCATCGTTACCTTCTTCCAATAGAATGAGTTGGTGATAACCGATTGCTAATTCAGTTGGTAAAGTCACTTGATATAATTGAAACTCAACGTCAGCTATATCTTTATTACCTAACAGCGGAAAATCTGTTGCAGTAATTGCTGTGTCTATTTGCAGACCATCTTCCGTGATGATTCTGTAAATAAGCGGATCAGTAACAAAATCGATAGGCAGATGTACTTCAAGTTGATATTGCGATGCCTGTTGTTGCACTGAGACAGGAGCGAGTAACCTCAGCCAATGTTGTGTTTCTTGTTCTTCATAATGCACTGATAGTGCTTGTTCATCTGAAGCATCAAACCCCATATGATTAATAATATTTTTAATATTTTCATCAAGAACAATTGCAGGCGCTCCCCACGCATCAACAAAATTTGGATCAATCCCTTTCAATTGCATAAACGACTCTAATGCAGAACTATTCATAAAACACCTATGTATGGTTAATTTATCGCTAGATTTTAATATTAAAAATGAATATGTAACAAAATAGACAAAATTTATAACGAATTCATCAGTGGATGATAACTTAATCAAATAGTTATTTTACTAAAAATATTAAATCTCATGCATGTTTATAATTTATTTTTCAAAACCATATCAAAATTTCGTTCACTTTTATATTAACAAGCCTCGCTAATGATTTAGCTCACTAATTTAAATAAACAATATAGTAGAATGGATAAAACATAACTGAACTTCATACAATTCATGACATAGGGAACAAAAATGATTTCACATTTGAGACTTAACACAACAAAAACCCTCTCTGAACAGATTTCACTTCAAGTGGACAGTAAAGGCTTTGAGTTTATTATTATTAATCACCCTAAATTTGATGCTGCATTTACTTTACATGGCGCACATTTAATTCATTTCCAAGTAAAACAACAAGCGCCGCTTATTTATTTAAGTAAAACAGCTTTATTTGATGATAAAAAAGCAATTCGAGGTGGTGTGCCAGTTTGTTGGCCTTGGTTTGGTAATACCGAAGAAAGTCTTAGCAAAAAATTACCTGGACATGGTTTTGCTCGTATCAGTAAATGGGAAATGTCTATTGTTAGTGAAACATCTGAAGGCATTGATCTAGCGTTTACACTATCAGCTAATGGAACGACTAAAGCGATCTGGGATCATGACTTCACATTAACCCTAAAAGCGTCTTTATCGGACCATGTTGAACTTTCACTTATTACCGAAAACACTGGTACCGAAACTTTCAAGTATGGCGGCGCGTTGCACTCTTACCTATGTGTTGCAGATATAACGCAAAGTTCTATAGAAGGTTTAGCCGCAACTTATACGGACTCATTGGACAGTGGCAAACAAAAAACAGCAGAGGCGGTATTAACAGTTAATGAACCGATTGATACTATTTACTCGGTTAATAACGGTGATGTGACTATTAATGACCTACAAAACCAACGCAAAATAACCGTTAATAATACGGGTAATGATTCTGTTGTAGTTTGGAATCCATGGATATCAGGATCAATTGCCTTTGCAGATATGCCTGATGATGGTTACCAAACAATGATGTGTATTGAATCAGCAATAACCTCAAAACAAGGTGTTTTGGTTGTACCTGGGGAGTCACACACACTAAAAACAGTCATAAAATAACTCACCGTTATTCAAAAAATGAAATTTACTGACAAAAAAAGAATAAAAAACACCAATATAGTGAAATAAAAGCAATCTTATTATTACAGTTAGGTATTGACTTATTGAAATCGCACTTTAATCATGGTTTTTCTTTATTTTCTCTAGAATTGCCCTTAATATGCTCGTGTAATTTAATTACTGTGATACCAGTTCAAAAAAACACACTAATTTTTAATTAAATACTTTTAATGATTTAATCAGACAAAAAATGTGTTTTCAGAGCTTATAACTTGACTAACATCAAGTCGTTGGCGTTTTGGACGCTTATAATGATGACAAGTTTAAAATCAAACCTCCATAAGGAACAATAAAATGACAATTAAAGTAGGTATTAACGGCTTCGGTCGTATCGGCCGTTTCGTATTCCGTGCATCATGTGAACGTGATGATATTCAAGTTGTTGCAATCAATGACTTAATCGACGTTGAATACATGGCTTACATGCTTAAATATGACTCAACTCACGGACGTTTCAACGGTACTGTTGAAGTTAAAGACGGTAACCTAATCGTAAATGGTAACACTGTACGTGTAACTGCAGAACGTAACCCTGAAGATCTAAAATGGGATGCTGCTGGTGTTGACGTAGTAGCTGAAGCAACTGGTCTTTTCCTTACTGACGAAACAGCTCGTAAGCATATCACTGCTGGCGCTAAAAAAGTTGTTTTAACTGGTCCTTCTGGTGACGTACCAATGTTCGTTAACGGTGTAAACTTTGCAAGTTACGCTGGTCAAGATATCGTTTCTAACGCTTCTTGTACTACTAACTGTTTAGCACCTGTTGCTAAAGTACTTAACGATAAATGGGGCATTGAATCTGGTCTTATGACTACTGTTCATGCAACAACTGCTACTCAAAAAACTGTTGACGGTCCTTCAATGAAAGACTGGCGTGGTGGTCGTGGTGCTTCTCAAAACATCATTCCATCTTCAACTGGTGCAGCTAAAGCTGTAGGTAAAGTTCTTCCTGAGCTAAACGGTCTTCTAACAGGTATGGCTTTCCGTGTACCAACTGCTAACGTTTCTGTTGTTGACTTAACTGTTAACCTTAAAACAGCAGCTACATACGAAGAAATTTGTGCAGCAATGAAAGCGGCTTCTGAAGGCGAAATGGCTGGTGTTCTTGGTTACACTGAAGATGCAGTTGTTTCAACTGACTTCAATGGTGAAACATTGACTTCAATCTTCGATGCTAAAGCTGGTGTTGCACTAACTGACAAATTCGTTAAAGTTGTATCTTGGTACGATAACGAAATCGGTTACTCAAACAAAGTTCTAGACTTAATCTCACTTATCTCTAAATAAGTTTAATTAGTCAGAATCATAAAGCCTGCCTAGTGCAGGTTTTTTTGTATCTGTAATTTGTGTTAAATCTATATCTTGGTAGCGCGACGAAATCAATCTGCATTAACATCCCTGCATAAAAAAAGAGCCAGACCTAATCTCACTGCATCAAAAAAGAACCAGGCCTAATCTCACTGCAATATCAAATGACACTAATAGCAACCTGGGTAAATGACTCCATAATTACTTAGATTGGTATAAATAGCGATCAACAAATGTATGGGGTTTAATCGTTCTTGTATCGGCTTAAAGCTGTGCTTACAATGTTTGAATCTAATACCAACACCGCAAACTAACCGATCAATATTGCAGCTTAAAATGCATCACTGCTGCGTTATAAATAATACAAAGACAACAGTCATTTAACGCTATTTCAGCTTTAAATTGACTCATTTTTCTGCACAATATTTGATCACACTGTTAATGGAGTAAATGGTATAAAACTTACTCGAATAACATTCATAACATATTATTTTTACCCCATTTTTTATATTTTAGACTAGGAAATGCATTCAAAAAGATAAATTGCATTGAGTGCTTTAACAACCAAACTGTAATTAACATACCAAAAGATGAAAGTCAGATCATAACAAGCAACATAAAAATAACATTTAGCAACATCTAATAACAGAATCGCTACTTTTTAGATCCATTTCCACGAATCATCAACAAAACCATCATATGCAAAGAGCACTGGCTTAATTGTATTGAAAAATGATTATTATTTCGTTAATACCTACTATTCAATCACATTCAGTTCAATTGATTCGCTTTTTAGGAGCAAATTAGCCACAATATGACAACTGAACATTTTGGATATAAGAATATGAATCAAGCATCTCCAAGCCTTTTTTGGCATGATTATGAAACATTTGGATTGAACCCTGGCACTGACCGCCCTTCTCAATTTGCAGGAATTCGAACGGATCTTGAATTAAATATTATCTCTGAACCTTATCAGTGGTATTGCCGTCCGCCGAATGATTACTTACCAGCACCAGAAGCCTGTTTAGTCACAGGAATAACGCCTCAACATGCATTGCAGCATGGTGAATTTGAAAATCAATTTATCTTTAATATTTTACAACAATTTCAACAACCGCAGACGTGTGTGGTTGGATACAATAATATCCGTTTTGATGATGAAGTAACTCGCTTTACGTTATACCGTAATTTTCACGATCCTTATCAGAGAGAATGGCAAAATGGCTGTTCACGTTGGGATATTATTGACATGGTACGTGCCTGTTATGCCCTTAGGCCGGAAGGGATTGAGTGGGTATTTGATGACAATGATGCGCCAAGCTTTAGATTAGAGTTATTAACTAAAGCAAATGATATCACTCATCAACAAGCACATGATGCAATGTCAGATGTTTATGCAACGATTGCCATGGCAAAACTGATCAAGGACACGCACCCTAAATTATACCAATATTGTTATAGCCTAAGACAAAAAAATAAAGTGTTGGAACAACTTAAACTCGGTACTTTTACACCGTTGGTACATATTTCCGGCATGTTTTCTGCGCTACAGGGTTGTTGTTCTTATATCCTGCCAATCGCACAGCACCCGACGAATAACAATGCAGTCATTGTGCTTGATTTAAACAAAGATATTTCACAATTGGACTCATTAACGGTAGAACAATTACAAGCCTATTTATATACTGCTACGGATGATTTACCTGAAGGTATTAATAGGCCCCCTATTAAGCTTATTCATATTAATAAATGCCCCATCGTTGCGAGTGCAAAAACATTGACCGCAGAAAGGGCTAAAGAGTTAGGCGTAGATGCAAAACAATGCCGTCTTTCTATGGATTTTTTCTCAGCAAACAGGCAGCTAGTAGAGAAGCTGATTGCAGTGTTTAATACTGAAGCCAAAATAAATGAAAATCAGCAGCCAGAGCAAAAACTCTATTCAGGTGGTTTTCCAACGGCTAATGATAAACAACAAGCAAAAACTATTTGTGCTCTTTCACCACAACAAATAATCAATCATGAAGTTAATTTTGACGACCCTAACTTGGCTGCACTTTGGTGGCGATATAAAGCGAGAAATTACCCACAAACGTTGACGATTGAAGAACAACAAAAGTGGGCTAGGCATCGTGAAGCTTATCTGATTGATCATACTAATGACTATGTAGAACGCCTTAATATCTTGGCGGTCGAGCATCAACACAGTGAAGAGAAGATAGAAATCTTACAAAAACTGGGACATTATCTAGAGTTTTTGAATGAAAATGGTTAAAAAATAGCAAAACTATTCTATAGTTTGTGTTTAATAGTAAAGTATGGCAATTGCGATTCTAGGATGAGAAGATCAAGGAGCGATCAAGTTGAGTAAGTGGTCTGGAATAAAGTTACTTTCAGTAAAATTAACGATATTGGTACTAAGTTGCTTAGTTGCTCCCAGTGTTAGTTTTGCTCAAGAGAATAACCAAAATCAACTGCAACTTGATTACCAGTTAAGCATGAATAAAGTTGATTTTTTGGATAAACCTTTCTCTTCATTTTATCACATCTCGGAAGCAACTTATCACTACCTCGATTCTGTATTCAGTGGCTTTTATCAACGTATCTCTTTCGAAACGTCTATCAAAGATAGTACCTTTAAAAAAAGTAAACAGTACGAAATAATTTCCGTTCCATTCATATCAACTAACAACCAATTAGTTCAGTTTGAGATCTTTGGTAAGTTGTCCGATCCTAATAACGATAATCGCCAAACTATGACTGCTGGCCGTACCTTGTATGAATATATTGAAAACTCCGAAGCGCTCGATATTTATAATAGTGAACTCTCTCTTGGAGCCGGTATTAGCTTTCAAACATCCCCTTACAGTAAAATCAAAGTATTGATTTCTAATAAGAACCTACCAGGTTATGGCACAAGCCAAGCTTTAATTGGTTTTGAATCACGTTTTTAGGCTACCTCACCCCTCTAAAATACAACTTATCTCAAAAACCTATATGGTATAACAAAATTTCACTTCCTCATTTACAAACATTGGATATGCTATCAATAACTAATTATTAAATAACCCAACGGATAGGAACATCATTATGAGCAAGATTTTTAGCGATAATTCACAAACCATCGGTCATACGCCGTTAGTACGTTTAAATAATGTGACTACAGGTAATGTATTTGTAAAGGTTGAAAGCCGCAACCCAAGTTTCAGCGTTAAAGATCGCATCGGCGCGAACATGATTGATGCAGCTGAAAAAGATGGCACATTAACTAAAGGCGTTGAATTAGTTGAAGCAACAAGTGGTAATACTGGTATCGCACTTGCATTTGTGGCTGCTGCACGTGGTTATAAAATCACACTAACAATGCCAAATACAATGAGTATTGAACGTCGTAAATTATTAAAAGCATTAGGCGCAAATCTAGTATTGACTGAAGGCGCACTAGGCATGAAAGGCGCAATCAATAAAGCTGAAGAATTAGCAGCGTCTGCACCAGGAAAATACTTAGTTTTACGTCAATTTGATAACCCTGCTAATCCACAAATCCACGAACAAACTACTGGCCCTGAAATTTGGAATGATACAGACGGTGAAATAGATGTATTTGTAGCAGGTGTGGGTACTGGTGGTACGATTTCTGGTGTTAGTCGCTACATCAAAGAAACACAAGGTAAAGCGATCATTAGTGTTGCAGTAGAACCAACAGATTCACCAGTAATATCTCAAACATTAGCTGGCGAAGAGATCAAACCAGGTCCGCATAAAATACAAGGTATTGGTGCAGGGTTTATTCCTAAAAACTTAGATATCTCATTAGTTGATAGAGCTGAAGCGGTAAGTAATGAAGATGCAATCGCAATGGCTCGACGACTAATGGAAGAAGAAGGTATTCTAGCGGGTATTTCTTCAGGCGCCGCAGTTGTTGCTGCCGCTCGATTGGCTGCAGAGCCTGAATTTAAAGATAAAAACATTGTTGTTATTTTACCTAGTTCGGGTGAACGTTATTTATCGACTGCACTTTTTGCAGGTCTTTTTGACGGCGAAAACTTCGCATAAAACGTCGCATAAATGTTATTTTATGATTTTATAAAGGTACTTTAAGTACCTTTATTTTTTACTACCGAGATCCTAACTGCTTGCGTAGGACAAAAAACATACAAATACACGAATAATACCCTATTTTCATCACCTATATAGAGAAAGTCATTGACCTAACCCGTCTTATTTAGGATCATAAAGATCGATATAGATTGTTATAGTTACATAAAACTGAATAAAAAATTGAGTAAATCTGAAAGCTATTATTTATTCAAACAAATATTGACCTATGTCTAAACTTTCTTGTCGTTTTTTATGTTTAATCAGTTTGTTATTACAATTTACTTCAGCTAATAACAATTAATTGCATTAGATTAATTGTTATTATTACCATTTAAACTTAATTAAGGTTCTCTCATGTATCAAAAAACAGTAACTATCACTGCGCCAAATGGCCTTCATACTCGTCCTGCTGCACAATTTGTTAAAGAAGCAAAATCATTTGCATCTGACATTTCTGTTGAAGTTGGCGCCAAATCTGCAAGTGCTAAAAGCCTTTTCAAACTACAAACTTTAGGTTTAACTCAAGGTACATCTGTAAATATCAAAGCTGAAGGCGCAGACGAACAAAAAGCTGTTGATACTTTAGTTGAATTAATGGCAACTTTAGTTTAATTCAAAACATCTTTTATTAGATCAAATTCAGTAGTTTTTTAAGGATAGGTTATGATATCTGGCATACTTGCATCCCCTGGTATTACGTTTGCAAAAGCGTTGTTATTACAAGAAGACGAAATTTCTCTCAATACTGAGAAAGTACGCAATATTGAACACGAAATTACTCGATTTGTTGATGGCCGAGCAAAAACTTCAGCTCAACTAGAAATAGTCAAGCAAAAAGCGCTTGAAACATTTGGTGAAGAGAAAGAAGCTATCTTTGAAGGGCATATAATGCTACTTGAAGATGAAGAGCTTGAAGAAGATATCATCGCCTATATGAAAAAAAATAAGTGCACCGCTGATTTCGCAATCAACTCGATTGTGGAAGAGAATGCACAAATGTTACAAGAATTAGATGACCCATATTTACGTGAACGTGCAGCGGATTTCCGTGATATCGGTAACCGTTTACTTAAAAATGTATTAGGCATCGAATTAGTTAACTTAAGCGACATTTCAGAAGAAGTTATTTTAATTGCTAATGACTTAACACCTTCTGAGACAGCTCAGATTAATCTAGATAAAGTGTTAGGCTTTATTACAGATATTGGTGGTCGTACTTCACATACGTCTATCATGGCGCGTTCATTAGAAATTCCAGCGATTGTTGGTACTAATGATATTACTAAATGCGTTAAAAATGGTGACATGATTATTCTTGATGCTTTGAATAATAAAATCATCATTAACCCAAGCAAAGCACAACTTGCTGAAGCTAAAGTAGTACGTGATGCATTCTTAGAAGAAAAAGCTGAACTTGCTAAATTAAAAGATCTACCTGCTATGACGTTAGATGGTCATCAAGTAGAAGTAGGATCCAATGTTGGTTCTGTAAAAGATACCGATGGTGCTAAAAGAAATGGCGCTGAATGTGTTGGTTTATACCGCACAGAATTCTTATTCATGGACCGCGATCAACTACCAACTGAAGATGAGCAATTTATTGCTTATAAAGATGTAGTTGAAGCAATGGAAGGTAAACCTTGTATTATCCGTACTATGGATATTGGTGGTGATAAAGACTTACCCTACCTAAATCTTCCTGCTGAATTAAACCCATTCTTAGGATGGCGTGCAATTCGAATCTGTTTCGACCGCCCTGAAATAATGAACCCGCAATTACGTGCCCTACTTCGTGCTTCGGCATTTGGTAAGATCCGTATCATGTTCCCAATGATCATTTCAGTAGAAGAAGTTCGTAAGCTAAAAGATATTTTAGAACTGTTGAAAACAGAATTGCGTAATGAAAATTTTGCCTTTGATGAAGAAATTGAAATTGGCGTAATGATTGAGACTCCAGCTGCAGCTGCGATTGCTCATCATTTAATTAAAGAAGTCGACTTCTTCAGTATCGGTACAAACGATTTAACACAATATACACTTGCTGTAGACCGTGGTAATGAACTAATTTCTGATCTATATAATCCACTTTCACCTTCAGTGTTAACTATTATTAAGACCGTTATTGATGCTTCACATGCAGCCGGAAAATGGACGGGTATGTGTGGTGAGTTAGCGGGTGATGAGCATGCAACATTATTGCTATTAGGTATGGGATTAGATGAGTTCTCTATGAGTGCAATCTCAATACCAACTGTGAAAAAAATTATTCGCAGTACTAATTTTGCGGATGCTAAAGAACTCGCTGATAAAGCTCTTTCAATGGCAACTGCAGCTGAAATTGAAGCCTTAGTTAACGATTTCAATCGCGCTAAAGGAATTAGTTAACTAATTAATTTTAAAGGTGATATAACATCACCTTTTCTTGCACTTTATCAAATATTCGGAGTTTACTAATATGGGTTTTTTTGATTCTTTAAAAAAAGCAGTAACAGGCAATACACAAACAGCTAGTACGATTAATATCATTGCACCACTTTCAGGTGAAATTGTTGCAATTGAAGATGTGCCAGATGTTGTTTTTGCTGAAAAGATCGTTGGCGACGGTATTGCAATTCGCCCAACAGGCAACAAAATGGTTGCACCTTGTGACGGTGAAATTGGTAAGATTTTTGAAACAAATCACGCATTCTCATTAGAGTCTGATACGGGTATTGAACTATTTGTTCACTTCGGTATTGATACAGTTGAGTTAAAAGGTGAAGGTTTCACTCGCATCGCTCAAGAAGGTCAAAAAGTTAAAGCCGGTGATACTATCATCGAGTTTGATTTAGCTTTCTTAACTGCAAAAGCAAAATCAATTTTAACACCTGTTGTAATCTCAAATATGGATGAGATTAAAGAGCTACAAAAAATGTCTGGTACTGTTGAAGTAGCAACGGATGTAGTATTAAAAATAGTTAAATAATCTTTTTAATTATTTAGATGTTTTCTTATTAAGAGTCGCTTAGACGGCTCTTTTGTTTTCTGCATTTTTAGCATTAACAATTTACTGATCTCCCATAATTACGCTTTAATAATTCTTTTTAAATACCCTTATCATTCAATATACACATACCATCCAGATCATGGGGGGCATATTCATCGCTATATATTTTTCTTCTCCTTCCTTACTTGTTACAATCCCCTATCTTTTTTATTCTAATACTTAAGTGCTTCTTATGAATACAATAATGTACGGTATCCCAAATTGCGACACGATTAAAAAAGCCCAAAAATGGCTTAATGAAAATAATATCTCGTTTACTTTCCATGATTATCGTAAAGATGGTTTAGATACCCAATTACTAGAACAGTTTTATCAAGTTGCAAGTTGGGATCAATTACTCAATAAGCGCAGTACTAGTTATCGAGCTCTAACTGAAGAACAAAAATCATCACTTGACGCAAAGACTGTTAATCCACTTTTTCTTGCATCACCAACACTGATAAAACGACCACTAGTGATCCACAATAACGTGGCCATCATTGGATTTAACGTTAACAACTATCAACAATTTTTTGCTGTATAAGGAAATACAATGACTCATTCCCCAGTGGTAAGCCTGTTACAGGATTTAATCAGCCGTCGTTCAGTGACACCTGAAGATGCTGGATGCCAAGACTTATTAATTTCACGTCTTGAAAAACTAGGCTTTGTCTGTGAGACCATGGAATTTGAAGATACGTTAAACCTGTGGGCAAGAAGAGGAACTAAAGCACCATTGTTTTGTTTTGCAGGCCATACTGACGTTGTGCCGACCGGTCCTGAGAGTAAATGGGCAACCCCTCCATTTGAACCGACTATCATTGATGGTATGTTATATGGACGTGGTGCAGCCGACATGAAAAGTGGTATCGCTTGTTTTATGTTAGGACTCGAAGCTTTCATTGAAGAACATCAAGATCATAAAGGTTCTATTGCATTGCTTATAACCAGTGATGAAGAAGGTCCATTTATCAACGGGACAACGCGTGTTATTGATGTGTTAGAAGCAAGAAATGAAAAAATTGATTACTGTATCGTTGGTGAACCTTCAAGCACCAACCATGTTGGCGATATTATTAAAAATGGTCGACGTGGTTCATTAACGGCAGATATTACCTTCAAAGGCACACAGGGACATGTTGCTTATCCACATCTCGTTAATAATCCGATTCACCTTGCGGCACCTACATTAACTGAATTAGTACAAACAGAATGGGATAAAGGCAACCAATACTTTCCTGCAACTAGCTTTCAAATTACCAATTTCAACTCAGGCACAGGTGCAAGCAACGTTGTGCCAGGTGATGCGGTTGTGCAGTGTAACTTCCGCTATTCAACAGAGTTAACAGCGGATATGATTACAGATAAAGTAGAAAGCATCCTCAATAAAGCAGGGTTTGAGTATGAAATTCACTGGACTTATAATGGGCAACCTTTCATTACTGAACCAGGATCATTAACCGATGCAGTTGCACAAGCTATTTTAGCAACCAACGGTATCACTACTGAACTATCCACCAGTGGCGGAACATCTGATGCACGCTTTATTGCGCCTACAGGTGCGCAGGTTGTCGAGTTAGGGCCTATTAATGCCACTATTCATAAAGTTAATGAATCAACCAATGTGCAACAACTTGATGAGCTTGTAGATATTTTTAAACTGACCTTGAAAAATTTATTAGCATGAGCCCTACAACCATGACCCCAATGCAGTTAACCGGACAGGTACAAACACATCTTATAGAGTTTGCACCTAACCGATTACTGCATAAAGAAGTCATTGCTGACTTTTCCGCTCTTCAACAGGCCGCGAAACGTGATGGGTTTACATTACATATTGCCAGCGCGTTTCGTAGTTTTGAGCGTCAGTTGCTCATTTGGAATAAAAAATATGCAGGTCTCACTCCTATTTTAGATAAACATGAAATTGCAATACAGAGTGATAAGATCAGTGAGATAGACAAATTATATAAAATATTACATTGGTCCGCATTACCTTCTGCCAGTCGTCATCACTGGGGCACGGATATAGATGTTTATGACCCCACTTTACTGCCCGCTGAACAATCTTTACAGCTACAAAAAAGTGAATATTTAGAGGGTGGTTACTTCTCAGAGCTAACGGCATGGCTAAGTAATAATATTGAACAATTTGGTTTTTATCGGCCTTATCAGTATGACCAAGGAGGTGTTGCACAAGAACCTTGGCATATCAGTTATTTCCCTTTGGCTGATGATTTTTTATCACAACTGGATTTAGATCTTATTTCCAACACCTTAAAGCAATATACTGTTCAAGGTGGATCGCTAATTCAGCAAGAGTTGCCTACCATATATAAACAATATATTTGCAATATAAACACACGGTAAGTATCCACTAAAGGAATAATCATGTCTGAACGTCGTAAATTTTCACGTATAAACTTCCAATGTCATTGTTCACTCATTTTTGATCAAGAAATTGCTACACATGACTTTGATGCTTCGCTGGTAGATATCTCATTTAATGGCGCATTAGTTGCCGTTAATGCCTTTGCACCGGATCTAAATCAACAACAGGTTCAGGTCATTCTTACGCTTGAAGGCTCTGAGGTACAACTACTACTAAATGGCACAGTGAGCCATCAACAAGATCAACTTTTAGGTATTCACTTTACTAAAACTGAGCTAGAAACGATGTCACATTTAAAACGATTGATTGAGCTTAATTTAGGTAATCATGATGAAATGCACAGGGAGTTCGAACAGTTGATTGAAATGCATATTGCTGACAATTAACCTGTTCTCTACCTGTTAAAGATAGTTTTTATGATGAATTAGTGGCCATCAACGAGTCGTATAAATGTTTAGTATTACTAGACATTCATACTTTACTTTTAATCGACTTGTACTCAAATGATGAAAGTAAAGCGGAGGTTGACTAAAAGCAGTGAACTAAACAGTATTAAATTGCTTAATTCACTGCTCAATCAATAAAAGTTAGTCTTTAAAGTTATTAAATTGAAAACCCATTCCTAGGTCACACTCTTTTACCAAGCGCATTGCTTGTTGCAGATCATCACGTTTTTTTCCCGTAACACGTAGTTGATCACCTTGGATCGAAACCTGAACTTTAATTTTACTGTCTTTAATTAATTTAACTAATTTCTTTGCAGTAGGTTGATCAACCCCTACTTTAAACTTAACTGTTTGAGACCAAAACTTACCCGATTGGTCACATTTCTCAGGATCCATTGCACGTGTATCGATATTACGCTTAACTAAATTAGCTCGTAACATGTCGCGTAATGAACTAATTTGCATTTCTGCTTCTGCTTCTAATTTAACAACTTCTTTGTTTAGCGTTATAGATGCTTTTACACCACGAAAATCGTAACGTGTACCGAGCTCACGACTGGTGTTATCGACTGCATTTTTAACTTCCACTAAATCAACTTCTGAAACGATATCAAATGAAGGCATTTTTGTTCCTTAATAAACAATTAAAATAATTAATAGCAAATTTACCAGAAAACCTCGCTAGCATCTATCACCCTACTGGACTTTGTTTAGGTATCTCTTAGGTTGATGCCATCTCTTGGACTACAATGTGCTCTCTGGGTCATTTCTAGTCAATCATCGAGTCTTGTACAAGATTGATTAGTAACGGGTATAATACCAACTCCGCTAACTAACTGATCATTAAATTAACGGGATTGATATATACCCATGCTACCTCAAGATGCAAAGTCAGCAAGGCAAATTGTACCGAGATGCTAGGCATAAAATTGAAGTATAGTTATTTTACATAAAGATTTTATAACAACGCAGATTGGTGCAAGTTGCCTTGCCCTACGGGGCGCAACCTCGAAAATCAGCCCTGCGTTGCAACAATCAAAAAGGGAATAACTATTGCCTCATGTTGCGCCTTGCTCTGGTATCCGAGGTTTCGCCTGGCAAAGCATCTTGAGGTGGCACGGGTATAATAAGGCAGAGTAAGCAGAAAATAATGACATGATAGAGGTAAGGGCAAGTATGATTCAAATTATTGGTGCTGGGGCAATCGGCTGTTTATGGCTGGCAAAACTACAACAGTCAGGCAGCGTTTGTCACCTTGTTTCTAGATCAAAAAACACAAACTCAACCTTACAGTTTACAGATTTATCTGGTAAGCAAAGTTTACTTACTGTTTCCATTAGTCAACAGCTATTAAATACAAGCGCTGAGCAGAAAAGAAGTACTATTCTAGTTTGTGTCAAAGCACAGCACGTTGTCTCTGCTTTATTAGCACAGCAACAATATATAGATAAAAAACAAACGCTTATTTTGATGCATAATGGTTATGGTTGTGCAGAAAAAGTCCGTAAACACTTCCCAAATAATCCAATCATCTGTGCGACTACGGCAAATGCAAGTTTACTCAATGCACCACTCGATATTACGCACACAGGAATTGGTCCTACTTACCTAGGTCCTTTTACAGATTTAGCGGCAGTGAAGGCTCAAACAAAGGAAAACGGACAATCAGCAACGCAGCTGCAGCATATTTTAATACCTGTTATTGAGCCACTGCAACAGGCAATGCCAGACGTATGTTGGAGTGAAGACATTGTCACAAAATGTTGGCTAAAGTTAGCCATCAATGCTGTTATTAACCCCTTAACAGCAATTCACCAAATACAAAATGGAAAATTGAAATATTCTGAATATACTGTTGTCATTCAATCTCTAGTTGCAGAAATTGTTGCCATTGCCAAAGCAGAACATGTTGATTTTGAATTACTCACTTTGCAGCAAAGCATCGATCAAGTAATCTTAGCAACAGCAAAAAACTTTTCATCAATGAACCGTGACATTTTTTATCATAGGCCGACTGAAATCGAATTTATTAATGGTTATTTAATCAAAAAGGCACGACAACATAACCTTGAGGCGCCTCTTTTACATGAGTTATACAATAAAGTTAAAGCGTTGGAGAATCGCTCAGCAATTGCTGAAGATAAGTATTAATATGCTCGTTTAGCTTATCTCTTAAACGCAGCTCCAATAACTCTGGTTGCTGCGAAGAGACTTTAATTGGCCAACGTTTACGGCTAATCACTTTTCCATTTTCTGAAAAACTCAGTTCATAACTTCCACGTAACCAGTACCATTGTTCGAGACGCGTTGGTTTAGTCACATCAATCGAGCTTGATAATTGTAAACTCGATGTATCAACAACTTTCACTCCCAATGTTGATAATCCTGCTTGTAATAAACTGCTATCTGTCTCGCTATCATCAGCAATGCTAACCTCTAAGGAAGCTAAGCTATTACGTATTAACTGTTCAATGTCTTGGCTAGAAACCTCAATAGGGATACCGCGTCCTCTAATATACGCTAGCTGTAAATCAGCCATTTTGCGCGAAACTTGCAGATCTCTAGCATTACGTAATGCGTTAACGGCTAAAATAGAATTGGGTGCGGTATTACGACTATACTCTATCAGCTTAAGCGCCTCTTGATCCGCTTCCATAATTACTTCTGTAAGGTTTTGTGCGGCACTAATCTTATGCAGCACTGCTAGCGCATAATATTCACCACTTGGGCTCAACCAAGTCTGTTTTATTTCAACGCCTGCAATTGCTTGATTTGTTTCCGTAGCAATATTACGTTGTAAACTGCTCGAACTCTCCATAGTGACACCTAAAGCACTTTCATTTTTGATTGCCTCGGTCAATGTATGTGTTTCAGCTTTGACATTAACGGAAAATATTTCAACTAAATTAGCAACCGCATTTTTACCCGCAAGTGTTCTACTTGATGCTTGTCCCACAGCCGTTAAATAGACATTACTTGGATAAGTAGTTTGCGCATGGTCAATCCAATCCGGTCGTTGTTTGTTATCTTGCTCTAGATCGCTCGATGATGAGCAAGCGGCAATAAATAACATTGATAATAAAATAGGTATCGAGAAGGTTATTTTGTTCATAAAAACTCCATAAAATTGAATCAGTAAAAACGATTGAATAAAAAATTTAATCCTGTCCTATGAGCCGCAATATATTTTATATCATTGCTCATAATGGAACACTTTATCGGACAATCCTGTACTTAAAATGACATGCTGCTTTAACGCGGCTAATTCCACGACACTATCACCTTGATGATTGGTTGATACAACAATATGATCAGCATCTGTTTCTAGATAACTAAACTGTATGGTTGCAGGTAACATATTCCAACTTCTCAAATCAGCTACCTCACTAAATATCGTTGCTAAGTTTGCTAGTATCCCCAAGATTGGATCTTTATCTTGCGCTTCCTTAACCAGTTGATATTTAGCAATAGCGCGCGTCGTTGTTAACAATAAAATGGAGGGATATTCTTTATCTAAATCTTCTCGTACTAGCTTATCTACATTTTCTACCACTTCACTGTTGATTTTCTGCTCATTGTCATTAATTTGATTGTGCTGATCTCGGTGCTGAACACTTGTGTAAGCAGGCATCGAAACTCTGACAATTTGCTTGCCATTAAAACTAGGAACCGCGAGACTTTGTTGCACTTTATTTGAAACAACCCCATCAAAATAAAGACCGAATACTTGGTGCTTTTTTTGCCTTACTTGCTTTAATTTACTCAGTACTGGATATTGTTTACTGTAATATTGGTATTGCGTGTCGTTGCCCATTTTATCACTCATGCGCAATAGGCCTAACTTCAATCCTCGAGGTAAGCTTATGTTACGTTCTTTGAGTATTTTCTCCGCTAATTGATAGCTAATAAATGCATTAGAACGTTCATCCAGTAACTCATAAATAATTGCAGACAACAAATGGGTACTGGCCAATTGACCATTCAAGGAGTCACTTTGTGCTAATTTTTTCATTTCAACATCGGCTTGCAGCATTTCAACACGAGCATCATCTATGCCGTTGTTAAATAAATAACTCAATGCCAACATGTTATGCACCATCACACGATCCGTAGGGTAGCCGCTGTAACGCCTAAATGTTTCATTGACTGTACCGGCAGCAACATTCTCCGAAATAGAGGTTGCTTGTAATGAGAGCATTTCATTTTTTGCTTTTAATAAAGAATCTATTGATAACTCAAATTCACCGGAAAGTAACTGCAAATAGCCTAGATTCAAATAGTACTGTGCAAAATCAGATTGATCGGGCTCTTTCTCACTCAGTATTGAGAGGATTTTTTCTGGGGGTTCTTGTTGAAGTTGGTTAGCCAGTTTAATATTGTTATGTTGAGCTGCGCAGCCCGATAATAAGCATAAAAGAACAAACATTATTTTGTGCATAAAGAGACCACTTTCAAATTAAATAAGCGCTAAGTAGAGCTTAATTAGATATACCCATTATATTCAACATAGGACATCAGCAAGCTGAGTGTGCACAGGTGCTAGTATAACGTTGTCTATCTAACGGGTATATGAATGTCGATTGAATATGCTTAACCGCGTAGTTTACTGTTTTTAACCAGTTTCTTGATTTTCTTCTCACCAATCCACACTTTACGATTATCTTTAATACTAATCAGCTCTAGATTAACTTGATAGAAGCGAACTTGAGTGCTGCCATCAACATCAATAATAGTGTTGATTTGACCTTGCATCATAAAATCAGCACCATATTCTTGGCCCATTTCTTTACGTGTTGCTTCAGAAGCATTTAAGTCTTGATCCGCTCGTTCATCACGAATTTCTTGACGGTTAGCAGAACTTGCTACAAATTGCACTTCACCTGAATTGATTAACTCACGCTCCATGTTCGCAATAAAGGTATTAGTATTGATATGCTCATGGCTTAAGTTTTTCACTCGGCCAACAATGACAGCAGGATCTTTACCTTCACTTTTAACAAATTTAGAAATCCAAGCGCGGGATAAAGAATCTTCGATCATTTCACGTGCGACTAATTGAGAGTCGGTATCATTCCATGCGCCACTTAAATCAATTTGTTGTTGGGCATCCAAACGCTCAACAGATGTTGAACAAGCAGATAAAATCACACTTGCTACTATTGCTAACCAAAAACTAGATTGTATTTTCATCGTAAATTCCACCTAAAAAGAATGATTGAAGATAACTGTAAATATTCATTAACCATGACATAAAAAATCATCTATTTACAGTAATGTGATTAGTTTATCTATTTGTAAAAGTATAATGAGCTTGTTTGACTTCATTGAGCCTCATTAGCAGCGAGTAATGAAAGTAAAACGTAAGCAGTCTATTTTAGTTCACCAATTTACCTAGAGCTTTACCACCTAACAAGTGTAAGTGAATATGGTACACCTCCTGCCCCCCATCAGCATTACAATTCATGATTAAACGATAACCCGATTCAGCAATCCCCTCTTGCTTAGCTAAATTTTTTGCAACGGTATACATTTTACCAATAAGAAACTCATCTTCTATTTCGATATCATTTGCAGTTGCGATCAATTTATTAGGAATGATCAAAATATGTGTTGGTGCTTGTGGTGAAATATCGCGAAAAGCAGTCACATATTGATCTTGATATAACGTATCAGACGGAATATCTTTATCAATAATTTTTCTAAATATGGTTTCTTCAGCCATCTTAAATCCTTAAAGCTAGTATTAAATTAATTTCTTAACGACAATTAAGTCTTTGCCGCACCATACAATAAAACAGGTAAAACGATTACAACTCTGCAATCGCCCCTTTACCAATCCCTTCATAAGCATAAACAGTCACATTGTTCTGACCTTCATCTTGCTTAATGGTTTCACAAATAAAGCGAGCTAACTCTTCAACCGTCGTGTCATTATTGAGTACTTCACAGCGACTCGCCGGCATCAATAGTTCGAAATATCCTTGCGCAGAATGATAAGCAGAACAATGCATAGGTACCGTTGACGCTTTAGGTGAAAAAGATAATAACGCAGGATCCAATAGGTCCTCATCGCTTGCTAAGTAGATATCTGTCCAACGTTGGCCCCACTTTTCAACCCATAGTTCACTGTATTGATCATTGATATAAATATCAATTTTTGAACGATGACCATGCGCAATTCGTTGACAATTTCCATCGTGCTTTTTCAATCCGTGAGTGTAGTGATAAAACGGTGTCGAGATCACTTCTGAACGTAACGTAATCGATAATCCGGTTATATTTTCAGGCAACTTAACTAATAACACTTGCTCTAAATAAGCCTCTAATACCGAGATAGTGACAGCGTCGCACTCTAATAAACAATAAGCTTGGTGCGGACTTTTTAGCTGAATAGCACTATTATCTTCAAGTACATAGTCAACTTGCGTTCGGTCTGCATCAATCGATATAGTGCATTGCTTTGCTGCCTTCGGCACGATAAGTTTATGATCGACTTCCGCGTCAATAATTGCTTTAATTTGTTTTTTGACTAATGAAAAATCTAATAGCATAGATTGTTCATTTAACTGTCCATCTAACACTACGTCGACTTGGTAACTTTCGCCTACAAAACCACGTTTATGGTCTAAATAAGTAGAGTCAATGACCGTTAAATCTCGTACAAATAATTTCATTCTTTAATCACTTTTTTAAATTAACAATCAACCCTAAAAAGGCGCTTTGCCATCGTCAGATATTTGTGTCGACTCAGTTTTGCTATCAGATTCGATTAACGCATCGCGTTTAAGTTGTTCACGAAGATTCGGTGGAATACCTTGAATAGTCAATGTATCGGAAGCTTCATCATAGGTGATCGAAGTACCTAAATGTTTTTGGTCAAAGCTGATGTTCATGCCTCCGCCTTGGCCTGTATACTTGGTTAACTTTCTCATTAATGCTCGGTCTGCAGGAAAGTTCTCTTCTAGTTGATAATCCTCACTAACAAAATCATAAAAACTGCCTTCTAGGCTAGAAGCACTTTTAAACTCTTCTGATAAACTCGATAGGTCAATATCTTCACCTTCTTTTAATTGTTCTTTACAATAATTTGAAGTGACTTCGCGCACCACTTGTTTTTGTTCAGTAGGCAGAGCTTGTTTTTCACAAAACTCATCGACCGCTTTTAACAACCCCTGATTTTGTGCTTTTGCATCAAACCCCTCTTTTGCACCCATAAAGTCTAAAAAGAAATCGGATACTTTTCTACCCACACGCCCTTTAATAAATGAGATATAGCGATTAGCTTCTGGATCGCGAGCTAATAAAGTGAGATCAATTCTGGCCACAAGTTGAATTTTACTGGTTTCAATATGCTGACTAACTTGTAGTTCTAAGTTTTCGTTAACACTAATAGATTGGTTATTTTGTAATAAAGCCACCAATAAATAATCACTGGTGGTCCAACTGTACTTAGTAATTAACAACACACCTTCTTCTGCGAAGTCATGCTCTTTTAATTCATTAACTAAGCACGTTGCTGCTTGTTGTGAAAAGCTAACGAAGTCTAACTCACCCGCTAACTCTTCTTTCAAAGCGCGTTGAAATACTTGTGGCTTGTCTGCTTCGGCTGCGAAATAAGCAAATGCTTTATTTGATTTACTTTGGTAACCACGGTGTAAGTCCATCACCAGTTGCTCAATAGAAGGGGAAATAGGTAATTCACCTTCGCGCATTTTACAATTTAAAACCCCTTCGCTATTGTAACTAAGAGAATGTAAAATGATGTTAGTAGCAGAAACGTTCATAGATAGAGAGACCTTATTGGAGCAAGTGAACTGAATTAGTAAATTATACACACCACGGCGGATCTTAAAATAGCAAATCGATGCTTATTGTTCGGATTCACTTTCATAATTCACAGGCTGATGTGCTAGAGAACACAATATGTTTGGTTAATTATCCGATTAACTTTAAAATTCCAGTCTTTAAGTGATTGGTATAATAATATGAGTGCGGTATCATATCGTAATTATTATCCCTTAATTAGAAGTTTATTATGCCAATTCAATCGAAATACTCTAGCCAAAAAATCGAAACTATTCTTGACCAGGTAATGGAGGTTTTACATGACAATGATGTGTCCGTTGATTTGAGTCTAATGATTCTCGGAAATAGCATTACACATGTTATTAATAGCCAAGTACCAACATCTCAACGTAAAGCCATTAGCGACAAATTTGTAAAAGCATTAAGTGCTTCTATTAATTTGAAAGATAAATAATAACAATGGTTGAAACGGGTCATAAATTCCACGATAACGTAGCCAAGCAAGTTGCTTGGGCTCACTGGTTTACATTTTTCAATATTGTTGCCATCTCTTTAATTAGCCTGCGTTATATCGCCTATTCAGGATTGGCCGATTCAAGCTTAGGAATTTTTTATCAATTCTTAAGCTTAGTTGGTCATTTCAGTTTTCTCGGCGCGATGGTCTTTGGCATTCTCTTATTTCCGTTAGCATTTATAGTCTCCCATAATTTGACCTATCGAATAATCTCAATTGTGATAGCAACCACTGCGATCACCTTTTTGATTGTTGATACACAAATTTTTCGGCTTTATGATTTCCATCTAAATCCACTTATTTGGCAATTTTTACAAAAACCGGAACAAGTTGAAGCAATTTATTCAATCAACCTTCACTATATTTCAATACCAATCACATTCTCATTGGAACTGATTTTTTCCTTTTTATTATGGAAAAAAGTACGAAAAATTCAGTCTAAACGTATCGGTAAGCCTATCGCGCTATTTTTATTTGCAGCTTTCGTGCTCACACATCTGGTTTTTATCTGGGCTGATGCCACGCAATATCGACCAATCACTCATCAAAAGTCACTTTACCCGTTATCTTATCCGATGACTGCGCGCACTTTTTTGACCAAACAGGGTTGGTTAAATGAAGATAAATTACAAAAAAATAGCCTAGGTCAAGCAGGTACTAATCAGCAACAACTGAGGTATCCGCTTGCCCCTCTCAGTTATGCAGAGCAGCCTACAACTAGCGTCAACGATAATATCTTAATTATTAATGTTGAGTCATTGCGCGCAGATATGTTGAATCCCAGCAACATGCCTAACTTAGCCGCATTAAGCGAACAAGGAATGAATTTTAAAAATCATTTCAGTGGTGCAAATAATAGCAGTCAAGGTGTGTTTAGCTTATTTTATAGCTTACCAAACAGTTATTGGAATTCCGTAACTGAAAACCATATAGCCCCTATTTTCATGACTGAAATAACTGAGCAACAACGCTCAATGGGTTTATTTTCCAGTATTGGTTTTGTTCATCCTGAATTTTTACAGAGTAGCTTTAGCCAGTTAAAAGAAACACCTGATGTGTATTACTCAAAAGCTGAAAACAACAATCAAGTCGTACAACAATGGATTAAATGGGCTGCTGCTCAACAATCAGATAAACCTTGGTTTAGCTATGTTTATTTAGAACAAAAAAATGATCATTTATTTGCTCAAGCAACGCATCGAACGATTCCAGAGCAAAGTGAAAACCTGTCTTTATATCAGTCCCAGGTTGCCACTATTGATACTCAGATCCAGCGTTTGATCGATACTTTAAAAGTTCAAAAACAATATCAAAGTACGATCATTGTGATCACTGGAACGCACGGCCAATCCTTTAAAGGTCAAAGTACCAATGATGAATTAATTAATGGTTCACATGTACCATTAGTGATTATTTGGCCAGATAAAACTCCTAAGAGTGTGTATAGAATGACTAGCCATGTTGATATTATGCCAACCTTGATGCAGGACGTTTTCTCAGTTACCAACCCAACCAGCACTTACAGCAGTGGCCAACACTTGTTGGATGATAATGAACGCCAATATGTGCTATCTGGTGACATCGATAATTACATCATTTATGAAACAGATAAAATCACCCAGTTCTCTGGCAATGGCGACATTGATAGTATTGATTGGCAAGGCGAACGCGTTGAAAAATCAGGACTTGAAAATGAATTTGATATTACTTTATTAATTGATGTGTTATCAAAATTACGTCGCTTCAATTAAAATTAATGGACTTAGTACATGAGCACTTGGGCTTAGAAACTCAGTTACTGTTGATAGTTTGTGAGACAAGGTTAGATTAAAACTAAATCGCTAACAGTTAATTAATGCTTAAAAGATCCGAATAGCATCGAATAACCTTTAAACCGCCTCTCCAATAAATAACGCCCAACATAAAAAGCCAATACAGTGTATTGGATTTTTTGTTTATCCAGTTCATACAAGCTCAACTCTTGATAAACTAACTAGTACCAATCTAAGTAATTATCTAGTCATTTATTTATCCTGATTGGTATAACTTGTATTGCGATTTTTCTGATCAACTGCCTTGTTTATAGTTTAGAACACACTTTTAAATGTTAGGTGTTGAAGATTTAATAATGAATATTTAGCGCGTTTATTCTGCTTCACTGAAGGTCATCGCCGTTGCATCAAATAAAGGACTTAATTGATTATCCCCCTGCCACTTGAAACAATGCGAAGCAACATCACTGCGCTTTTTTATACGTTGTTGTTTTTTAGTGCCAAGCATAATAAAAGCAACGGGCTCTTGTTGTAAAGTCAATCCAAACAGTCGATGCACGGCAGGTAACTCTGCCGCATCAGTGCTATACCAAATGGCTGCTACTTCTTCTTGCTCTGCAGCTAAGAGAATATTTTGACAAGCGGCGGCGGCGGCTAACACTTGGTCACGTCTTGACACTGCATGTGGCTCAACAATATCAGCAGAAACGAGCACCACCATCGGCGCGTCTTTCAAATAACTCGTTAAACGGCGAATACGTGCAGGTTCTATATGCTCAGCATGTTCAAGCCATGCTTGACACATCAATTCACACATTTCCCCCACTTGTTCAGTATCAACCACCACTAAATGCCAAGGTTTAATATTGCCATGGTCAGGTGCACTCATTACCGATTGGAAAATTCGCTTTAACTTAATGTGATCCGGAGCGGGATGTTCCATTTCATGGACATGGCACGAACTGCGCTGATAAATAAGATCTAATACTGACATCCTTACTTCCTTCTATAACCTAATAAAATTAAACAAATAAAATATAAACCACCGATGATTGACACCAATATGCCGCTGGCTATTTCAAAAGGAGCAATCAAGGTTCTGCCTAAACCGTCAGCTAATAATAATAACCATGCCCCCACTAGCGCACTACCTAACAGCAATACCCAATGACGCGTTTGTCCGAGCAAACGTAAAATATGTGGCGATAACAATCCAACAAAAGCGATCGCACCTACCGCAGCCACCGCAGCAGCGGTTAATAACACCACCAGCAATATGATAAATAGACGTAACTTCATTAACGGCTGCCCAAGTCGCACCCCCCAATCTTCTCCAAGAGTAAAAAGGTCAAGATGTCGCGATAACATTAATAAAGCGAAACAGCAGGGTAAGGTGACCGCCAGTAATAACCAGCCAATTTGCGCATCAGCACCATAGGTTGTACCCGTTAGCCATAATACAGTGACGGAAGCCGCCCCAGCACCAAAGGTCAGGACCATCGAAGCAATAGTGCCGCACCAAGCTGAAATCGCGATTCCTAGTAAAGCGAGTTGCGATACCCGTAATTGATATCGCATTACAATAAACAAAATACAGACAACAATAGCCGCCCCCACTAAAGCCCAGAAAAACAGGTCAACTCTAGAAGCGTCAGGCCAAATTTGTAAGGCTCCGATAATAAATAAAACGGATGCTGAGGTTGCACCAGAGATGTCAGGGCTTGCCATCGGATTTCTAAACAGGGCTTGTAACGCACACCCTGCCATACCAAGTCCCATACCAGCCATCACTGCAACAGCCATTCGCCATGCATTAAATTGGAAACCTAATGCATCAGGCCAAAATATCATTGCCGTGACAACCAGAAAACAAGCCGGCAGCACAAGGGCTATCGACTTTGGTAATTTAATTAATGCCGCTAAACCAAAACCACTTTCTTGCATCGCCATCGCTCCTTTTTTACGACTTAATAAATACAAGAAAAAAGGAATACCCAGCAATACGGTTAAAACGCCGGTAGGTAAGCGAAAACCAGACACTGGTAATGATCGAGAAAAGAGTTCTGCGATGACAACGAGTAATGCGCCAAACAGACTGGCACAAATCAACTGTTGCCGTGTTTTGTTAAACCCCAACATGCGAGCAATATGAGGCGCCATCAGCCCAACAAAGCCTAAAACACCAACCATCGCAGTCACTAAAGAAGCTTGTAACACGGCTATAAACAATAAAATGGCGCGCCAACGACGTACAGATAAACCCACCACATTAGCCGTATCATCACCTAAACTGAGCATATCCAGCTGACGATTACACAATATAGGTAACGCTAATAACAATAACGCGGGTAATAAAATAGTGAACACTAATTGGTCATCACTTTGTCCAATATTGCCACTGCCCCATAAAAACAAACCATCCATACGCTGCTCTGCATAGATCATAATCGCAGAAGACAACGCGCCAACGGCCAAACTCATCGCCATACCAATCAAAATAAGCTGTAATTTACCGCCACCAATTACCTGTGATAACAATAAAATCAACATTGCAATCACTAATGCAAAGACAAAAGCTGCAATCCACACTTGCCAAATAGTAGGTTCATCAATCACTAAATTGATCACCATCGCACCCAACAACGCCCCTGCGCTAATGCCAATAGTGGAAGGTGAAGCAAAAGCATTACCTAACGAGGTTTGTACTACTACACCTGATTGCGCAAGTAATGCGCCACATAACCCCGCCATTAATAATGTTGGTAGCAATAATTGATAAAAGTAAGTGATTTGATACATGTTTGTTAATACTGTTTGTTGATAGCTAACCCAAACAAAAACAACAACCATTAAACTAACCAACACAAGCAATGATTTTTTTAAAAGATCTTGCTCTAATCTTAAGAAATTAGTGATCATGTTGTTGCTCCAATAGCGCTTTAGTAAAAGCACGTGCCATACGAATAACAGACACAGGCCCCCCAAAACTCCACAATGACGGCACCGTATAAATATCTTTATTCTTCACAAAGTCATGTTCAGCCCACAGTGGTGAAAGCATCATTCGTTCACCAACACCAGCTCGTTCTTGAACTAAAATCAAAGCCGTATCTTGCAATAATTTAATTTGTTCTAATTGTAAATGTGTAAAGTCCTTGCCCGGTAACGTCATATCCCATTGATAATTAAGTCCTAGATGGCTAGCGATAGAAGCCGCTAAACTTCGTTGTGAGAAAACACGTAAACCATAACCCATGCCAACAAATTTTCCGTACGCTATTTTCTTATTGTGTAATCCCGCCTTAATGATCAGCAAACGTAGACGCGTTAACTCCGTATCCATTTCAGCTAACTGTTGTTTAGCTAAGGTTTGTTTACCCACTCGCTCTGCTAATAGCAGGTAGTTTTCTCGCATTTGTTGCATATATCGATAATTGGGCTGATTGAAGCGGGCAAATTGTTGCAATAACAAGGTCGGGGCAATCATCTTTAACTCATTAATTAAACGAGCATGACGAAAGGGATAGCCAATAATAAGGTCCGGCTGCTGTTGTAAGATCACTGGCAAACTAGGAAAAGCGCGATTACCGACTTCTCTAACACTATCTGGAATAGCGGGATGATTAGATTGCCAAGTCCGATAACCATTTTTTGACGTCATTGCGACGGGTTTTATGCCCAAAGACAACAACATTTCTGCAGCTGTCCAATTTAATGCAACAACACGTGGCAGTTCAACTAAGATGGAAGGAAGTGACAGTGCTAAGGCTGCGTCATCTGAAATATCAATGGAAGCTTCAAACTGGTTAATGCTTTGTTTATTAATGCTTAGTTCATTAATACTTAGTTCATTGACACTTTCTCTATCTATGAGGTTTTTATTTCCAATGTTATTGTTAATGACTTCATTGTTAATAACCTCCTTATTAATGGTGTTTTTATTAATAGCAGCTTGACCCATTTGGCTATACGCTAAGTTTGGCAATACGCCTAGTATACAAACAGTGGCTAACATAAAACGAGATAACATTAGCCTTGCCTCGTAGGGTCAGAGTCTACCGCTGTGATTAATTCAGGTTTCGCTGATGTTCTTGGCCATAATAATGCTTGCCCTTCCACTTCTACACGTGCAACAGAAGTATTATAAACTTCAGAAATACGTTCAGCAGTGAACACAACGTCAACATCACCTGCAGCCACTACCTTGCCTTTTTCTAACATAATAGCTTGATGGCTAAATGTTTGCGCATGGTTAAGATCGTGTAATACCCAAATGATAGTTTTTCCATATTGTTCGTTTAAGCGTTTCACAATATGTAACAACTCAACTTGATGGCCAATATCCAACCATGAAGTCGGTTCATCCAATAAAACGATATCAGTATCTTGTGCTAATACCATTGCCAACCAACACCGCTGCGCTTCTCCACCAGACAATGTTTCAATGGCGAGGTTTGCAAATTCAAGCACTCCAGCTTCTTGCATCGCCCAATGCATTTTTTGTTTATCTTTTTTGGTTAATGGCGCAAACCAACGGCGATGAGGGTGACGACCAAATTCAACGAGATCAGCCACCGTCAATCCCACTGGAGTGGCATGTCGCTGTGGTAGCATCGCTAATCTGATCGCTAAATCTGCACGGGAGTATTGCGCGACTCCCTTTCCAGATAACGTAATATCACCAGCACTGCTCGTTTCTAAGCCAGCAATGAGTTTTAACAAGGTACTTTTACCCGACCCATTAGGGCCAACTAAAGCGGTTACTTTGCCTTGTTGAAATTCGCAGGAAATATCATTTAAAATTAACTTGCCACCTAAATGGCAAGATAAATTATTCACAGTTAATAGAGCAGTCAACGTTAGAATGCCACATTGTAGTTAATAGAATAGGTACGACCTTGGCCCTGGAACTTAACCAAGTCAGAATTCGCAATCAAAGTACTATAAGTATCTTGGGCACGTTGAGACCATAACGTATCGTATTCTGTATTGAATAAGTTAGTAATACCAAACTGGACTTTACCAACTGGTAACTTAATGCCAGATAATAAATCTACCGTGTTATACCCTTCAAGCTTGCCACCACTTGCATCTTTATAATCAAACATTTGAGTGGTTTGAAGACGAGTAGCAAATTGTTCAGTATGCCAATTGAGATAAGCGGTTAACTTAGAAGGACTAGCGCTGGCAACTGACAAATCTTGCCACTCTCCATCCACCTTAGTTTCACTAATAATGTAATTAAAGTTCCCCCCCGTGCTAATTTCTTCTGTTAAGTAAAAGTCTAGTTGTGCTTCTAAACCATAAATATGTACTTTATCATCAACAACATCGACGGTTTGATCCGCTTTATTGTAATCAACTTTTTTATCAGAAATAGAGTAATAAGAAGCTAACTGCGCAGAAAATAATTCGTCATTAATACGGTATCCCAATTCAAGCGCATTTGTCTTTACTCCTTCTAATGGATTTTCAGAAACGTTAACGCTGCTGGCTACCGTGCCGTCTGCATTATAAACACCTTGTCCATAATATTTAGCTGGGTCAGGTACTTCAAAACCTTGCGAGAAGTTAAACCATAACTGTTGTTGCTTTGTTAATTTATAAACTAACCCTGCATTAACTAAGGTATTACCGTAAGCTTTTGTTCCCCCCCCTATTGCCTCTGCAGAGGCTAAAGAACCCGTTAATAATTTATATTGTTGAGCCGCGCCAACAAAATCACTTACTTTAACATTCGTATATTGATAGCGAAGGCCTGCGTGCACATTCAATGCAGAGTTAACGTCATAATCACCCTGTAAAAATCCAGCAATAGAGGTTGTTGCGATATCAGGGTAACGCCCTGCCGCACCAATACGGTTATTTATTAAACCGCTAGAAGCTAATGCTGTGCTGATATCATAATAAGTTTGAGTCGCAGAGAACTTTTCGTATTCAGCATCGATACCGTACACTAAGCTAAGTGCGTCAGTAGGTTTAGCAGTAAACACCAATTTTGAACCGACCACTTTAGTATCTTGCTCAGATCCCCCTAAAGAAGAGTTAGCAAAATCGGGAAATGGATTGAAACGTAATGATTCTGAGCGATAAAACAATTGTAAATTCATGGTCTGATTATAAAAATCACTATTAATGTAGTTAGCGGCGATTAAATAACGATCAGTTTGTGCTTGGTCATCAAGTTGGTAACCATCGACCATATTGATCTCTTGGCTTGGGTCAGAAATATTACCGTAATTCGCTCCGTAATCCACTCCATAATCACTATCTTGGCCACTATTATAATACTGCGCCATTAATTCCAGACGTTGCGTATCAGTAAGATCGAAACCTACACTACCCAATATATCTACTTGAGATACATACTGAGAGCTAGTTTGTGTGACATCTTGCAACACCATATCGCCGTTTGCATCATACATAGCATCAGAGTGGTCATAAGAAATTGCTAAACGAGCATCCAGCGTATCAGTACTTGTTGATAGAGCTTGAGCGACTTGATATTGCAAATCTTCACTATTATTAAACCCTGATTTAGCACCAACCCAAGTTTCACTATTACCCGATACGTTATTGCCTTTTTTGGTAATAATATTAATGATACCGCCAGTACTACCTCCGCCATACATAGCTGATGCACCAGAGATCACTTCAATACGGGAAATATTAAATGGGTTAATAGAATCAAATTGACGACTGATACTACGAGAAGAGTTCAATGAGATACCATCGATCATCACTAAGGTTTTTCTGCCTCGCATGTTTTGGCCAGAATTGGTTCGAGATTGACTGCCCATATCCAAACTTGGAATTAAGTTGGCTAATAATGCTTTGAAATCAACACCTGATTGCGCTTGCTCGGCAATTTGCTCTTCTTCAATGACCAACACCGTTGCTGCAATATCACTGATACTTTGCGCACTTCGGTTCGCGGTTACAACCATTGCATAACCTTCATCATCGACTTCAGCCTGAGCCAGTAACGGCATCCCTAACATTGCGATAACAATAGGATTTAAGATAAATTTAATTGATTTTGATTTTGATTGCGCTAGTTTCATGGTTAATTCCATTTATATAAATAAGATATTCACATTTAATATTGTCTCAGCTTTCAATACCTTGAAGCCTTACCGCTATAATTGGCAGCTTCATGCTTTACAGAGACCTCGAGTTAATTTTTTAATCTAGTGTTTAAAGTGCAGCTACACACTGTTTGTCTGAACAAGTGACTAATTCGTATTTATATTGTTAGCTTCCTCCCATTACACAGAACCTGAACTGAGTTTATCTAATACAGCAGTGCGTTCAGTGCTTCGGCTTGCTTGAAGGTAAATGGCAAACCAAGTCGCTAACATGCAACTAGTAAGCAAAATAAAACTCACTAACAAGGATTGTTCCCCAAGTAATAAAAGTGCCCCTCCTACTAACCCACCAAAAGCATTGCCCAAAGTATGTCCTTGGGAGACCGCCGCTGAGGTGCGCGCTTTATGAAACTGACTAGCATGCATCGCTAACGCGGTATACCAAGCAGGTGCCATCGATAACGCAGCACTGATCAAGATAACCGCAAGCATAAGTTGTTGTTGCAACACAAATAAGCAGCAACCTACAATCAAAGCGGTAGAAATAGTCATTAAGAAGATGGCCGGATAACGGCTAAGAAGACGATACACAATAAATAATGAAATCAGTGCGCTGGCACTGGCAGCAAACAACAGGTGAGCCGTCATCTCTGTCGCTAAATTGGCGCTGTTGTATTGCGCTAATAATAAAGGGCCGAGGCTAAATTGTAACTGTGATGAAAACAAAGAGAGTAAAAGTGCACTGATACACACAATCACTAATAAACGCTGGCTGAAAAAGGAAAACAATGGCGTCGGCGCAATTACTTTACCGTGGTTGATAGCTGTAAATGCCGGATCGAGGTGTTGTTTTGAATCATGACTGAAACAAGCAATGAGCAAAGCACAGACTGTCACCGTTAAAATAAACCATAAACTAAAATAATCATTATTAATTGGTACAAAAGTTAATAACGGTGCAGTCAGTCTTCCGACATTAGTTGCAATACTAGACCAAACTAAGCGTTCGCCTTTTATATCATCACGTGACAAACTAAGTTGGGCACTAGGAGTGATTGCGCTACAGAAAATACCGTGTAAGACACGACTTACACACAGTGCAAATAATAAGAGCGTCCCTGTAAGCTGGCTATATTGTAATAATAAAATAAAGCTAAGTTGAGAAATAATAAAACCCAATAATACCCATTTTACAACCACCAACAGTGATTGTTTCGCGCTAAAACGCTTATCTAACAAATGCCCCCATTGACCGCAGAATGCCATGAAAATAAGGGTACCTAAAGATAAAGGTAATGCTAATTGCAACGCAGTAAGTTGACCCTGTAACATCATCTTAGGGATCAGTATTAAAATCGCACCTTGCAATGCGCCTAATACCCAACATGATAAAACGGCCATCCCTTGCATTGCTTATCCTTAATAAAATTATTGATAAACCACAATCATTTGCGAATAGTTATCAGTTACATACATGGTATTGTAAATGATAACTATTGTCATTAATATTTTGTTTTATTATTGAACTTTTTTCAAAAACATAAAATATGACGTAGGGGATTAAAAGAAATGAATTAAAATAAACAAAAGGGCAACACAATTATAAACAGGACTGATCCGCTATTTAGCGGAATTGCTACTAGATGGCTAAGAATCACTAAGGAATAGCAGAAAATGTTACTGAACGTGAAGACCAACCAATGGAAAACACAATGTATTGTAATATCCTAAAATAAAGTGACTTGAAGTGAAGAGAAACAGGAAAAAAAGCGCCTAACTCCGTTAAGCGCTCAAAAATTATTTAGAGATTCTTACAATACTTGGGTCGATACCATATTGACTGGCGAGATATTGCAAATAACCTAGGTCTTCACACATACTTTTACCGGGCTCATCAGAAATTTTAGCCACTGGTTTACCATTAACCGAGATCATTTTAATCACAATACTCAATGGCACATTACCCACATCATTCATCAAATTAGTACCAATACCAAAAGAGACTTTAATACGCCCTCTAAATCGTTTCCAAATTTCAATCATGCGCGGGAAATCCAATGAATCACTGAATACCAGAGTTTTGTTGAGTGGATCTATTTCCATCTTTTGGTACAACGCAATGGCTTTTTCTCCCCAGACAAAGGGGCAACCACTGTCATGACGTAAGCCATCATAAAGTTTACCAAAATAAGGATCAGAGAAATCACGAATGAAAGAATCCATCGAATAACAATCTGTTAATGCAATACCAAGGCGTCCTCTATATTCCCTAACCCAACCTTCTAAGGCAGCAATTTGTGCATCTGCTAAGCGAGTAACAGCCTGCCAACTTTGAAACCATTCATGCGCCATCGTGCCAACTGCTGGCAAACCTAGCGTTCTCGCAAAATGTACACTGCTGGTGCCAAGAAAAGAGTCTGGTAGTTGTGTTTTCAAGGTTTTTAATACTTCTTCTTGCCAATCTTTACTGGCACGGCGTCTGGTACCAAAGTCGATAAAATTAAAGCCAGTCAAATCCCCTTCCGCTTTCAGCAATGCAATTTTTGAAGCTAACTTTTCACGTGCCACAAAAAGGTCAAAACCGCCACAATTAATATAAGTGTGTAATTCGCTAATGATCGATAATGCGTAAATTTCAAATAAACTGACATGCAACAAAGGGCCATCAAAACGCAAATTAATATTTTCACCATCGCAATGCAGGTGAATGAATTTCATGTTTAATTTAAAGATCCGTAAAAACTCAATAAAATCAGGTTTGATAAAAGACAACTTTGCTAAATAATCAAGTTCTTGCTCTGAGAAAGATAAGGTGCAGATATGTTCAAGTTGTTTTTGAATTTCAGGAATCAATGGAGTTAAATCTAATCCTTCCTTATTTCTACATGCAAACTTCCATTGCACATTAACAAGACGAAACTCAGCCGCGTGATAAAAAGCCTGCAACATGGTAATTTTATAAAAGTCGATATCCATTAAGCTATTAATCAACCAGCGATCTATTTTTTCATTACTCATTAAAGCTCCAATTCCTGACTATTAGTGATCAGTTTTGCGCCTGCATTTTGCATCGTCTCACAGGCAGTTTTAGTCGATTCACTGTCAACACCACGACATGCGGCTAAATTAACAATAACTTGAAATCCAGCTCGGCAAAGCTGTAATACAGATGTTTTAACGCAATAGTCAGTGGCTAATCCACCGACAATAACGACTTCAATTCCCCGTTGCTTTAACCATTCAATAGCACCAGTACTTTCAGTTTCCGCAAGATCGTGATAACAAGCACCATAGGGATGCTTAAATGGTTGCTCTCCTTTTTTCACTAATAAGTCGTAATCAGCTTCATTAGGTAAGCCTGGAATTAACGTATTTCCTTTTGTCCCCACCACACAATGAGCGGGCCATTTAATATCTAAATCAGGATATTCGCCTTCTACAGGGGTCATCACTTGGTCAGAAGATTCTGCTATCCAAGGAGCTTGTGCTGGGTGACAATCTTTACTGACTAAGCGATAACGCGTAAATACAGCCTGTGCATTTAACTCTAGTGCAATAAAATCTCCCTCAATAATGGGTAATTCATCAGGACACAACGGAGTAAAGCCACACTGAGGATCGATATCAAAACTGGCCGTGATCGATTTTTCAATTTTGATCATTGATGACTCCTATTATTTTTATGATGTTTGCATCAGATTAATGTACCAGATGTTGTCCCGTATTAATTTGAACAACGGAGATTATTTTATTAAAGCATTTATTTTTAGAAAATACGCTGACCAAATTATTTTATTATCTGCTTCAAAACCAGAAAATTAGACTATTGGAGGATGATCAAGCTTGATAGGTTAAAGCCTCAAAGCTTTATGCCATTATGATTTATAACGGATCTTTCATTAGCAAGTCAGTCGCTTTAATGATGAATTTAAAAAGACAGCAGTTTACTCCTGCTAAACATAGCTGGCAACACAAGCAAAAAAATGACAGTAAACCCAAAACGATAAATGGCGACATGATGAGATTTTCAGTGGCAGTGACAGTGACAATGTCCCCCCATCATTTAGTAATAATTTAAATGCTAAAATAAAGCCCATTAACATAATGCCCTAGATAACAACATGCTTAGCTACACGCTTAACAACGTTGATTGCTACCTATCAAACCTTGAACTTATCTATAAAACATTTATCTTATCGTTAACCTTATCGATCGTTAGTTGTCAGACAACAATTGCGATTTTTCATAGTTTTTTATAATTTTGTGTAGTTTTATAAAAAATTAAAAAAATACGTGATTCCTCACAAATTAAATCTTGCGGTTAGGCCATTAAAAATCGATTATTTAGTATGCAATCAGTTTCTATTCGCCATAGTAATGCTAAGGTATGCGCCATTTTATTGAGCTATGCACACTTTCAATGACATAAATTAATTTTTATGATGGTTTATGTAGCCTATAGGCCGAACTTTTATTATTCTTACCCAATTATTTACTTAAATTATGTTTTTATACGTTTCAGCTATAAATATATCTATTTTAATTACATCTCAAGGATTTAAATGAACACTGATACACATGTCTCCAATCGATGGTCGAGTCGATACGCGTACGTTTTAGCTGCAACAGGAGCTGCAGTTGGACTTGGTAATATTTGGAAATTTCCGTACATCATGGGTGAAAATGGAGGCGGTGCATTCGTTTTTGTATACCTTTTATGTATTTTCCTAATCGGTATACCGGTGATGATGGCCGAAGTAGTGATCGGTAAACGTGGTCGTTCTACACCAGCTAATGCTATAGCACATGTTGCTACTGAGTCAGGCCATTCTTCGCATTGGTCAATCATTGGTACTATCGGTGTATTAGCGGGTTTCTTAATACTTAGTTTTTACGCAGTAATTGCAGGTTGGGCAGCAGCTTACGTATTTTTTGCTGGCTCAGGCGAGTTCAGTTCTGCGGCTGCAGTACCTGCAACGAATGCAGATGTAATTGGCGCTTTATTTACTGACTTAATTACTAGTGTTTCACAACTGCTTGTTTGGTCTTCATTAACACTTATTGCTGCTGTTTATGTGATTTCAAAAGGCGTAAAGAATGGTTTAGAAACGGCCATTACATACCTAATGCCATCTTTATTACTGCTATTAGTGGGCATTATGCTTTACTCCGCAGTGGTTGGTGATTTTGCATCTGCATTTAGCTTTATGTTCCACATTGACTTTTCTCAGCTTACTATTGAGGGGGCATTAGTTGCATTAGGCCATGCCTTTTTCACGCTGAGCTTAGCAATGGGTATAATGATGATTTATGGTGCTTACCTGCCAAAAGGTGTCTCAATTGTAAAAACATCTATTACTATCGCGATTGCCGATACAGTTGTTGCATTAATTGCGGGCTTAGCTATTTACCCAATCGTATTTGCTAATGGTCTAGAGCCAAGTGCGGGACCAGGTCTATTATTCCAATCGCTTCCACTTGCGTTTGGTTCAATGCCATTTGGTGATTTAGTGGGCACACTATTCTTTATCATGATTGTATTTGCAGCCTTTACTTCAGTAATCGCTTTACTTGAATCCCCTACTGCTTATTTAGCTGAACGTCAAAATATGAGTCGTACCAAAGCCGCTATCATTGCTGGTGTAACAGTTTGGATTTTAAGTCTATTGACTATATTCTCATTTGCAGGAGCAGAATGGACAAAACTATCATTTGGAATGGGCGGAGACATCTTTGAATTCTTAGATTACATCACGGCTAATATTCTATTGCCGCTTGGTGGTATCTTTATCTCAATTTTTGCTGGCTGGGTGATCAAACCAGAAATATTGAAAGAAGAGTTCCAAATGTCAGATACAGCTTTCTCGATTGTATTATTGTTACTGCGTTTTGTAGCACCAATCGGTATTCTATTAGTATTTGCCAATGCTATTGGTTTATTTTAAATATTAGCTTGCTGCGTAAAATAAGCACAATATACTGATTGTTGTGCTTATCCTGTATAACAGTCTATAAGCAACTCATTGAGTTGCTTTTTTTATTACAAATATAAATACAAACAATAATTCAAAATGAGTGTACCGCTACAGACAGGACTTAAGGAGAATATACAATGGGATTTTTATCGAGTATCACCTCGCTTTTTTCAAGCAACACTTCAGAAGCAGCAACAACAGCCGCAGAAGCTGCAAGCGTAGCGTATAATGGCTTTATTATTACGCCTGCTCCGATAGCAGAAGGTGGGCAATTTCGAGTAGCAGCGACGATCACTAAGGGTGAAGATGACACATTACAAACTCATCAATTCATTCGATCTGATTTAGTAGGCAGTCGCGATGAATGTATTGAGATCACCATTAGAAAAGCAAAAATGACCGTTGATCAATTGGCTGATACCCTATTCAATTAGTTTATACTTTCAGCATTGAAAGTTGAGTATAGAAAGTAAATTATAAAAGAATCTCATCGCCCTTTTATTTAGGATCTTATTTAGGATCTTTTTTATCGAGGGCTTATTTTGCTAAATAACCTCAGTTCTGGATAAGCAAAGCGATACAACACCGTTATTTCCGCGGATTTATTCGTTAAATTATCTCTCAATAACCAGTTATTGCTTCAATAATTCGCCTTGAACTACGCAAAACTAGCGGCACTGTATAGCCAAAAAAATATAGTCTTATGATTTTAAATATAATTCCGCTTTCATTAACCAGAATTGAGGTTAAATAATCTCCTCGATATCATCTTTTAGATAATTTCAAATTATTTGTCATCGTCTCACTCACTTTATTAAACACGTGTAGTTCTTCCTGAGATAACCCTTGCAGCATCTGCTGCTTGACTTTTACTTGTGCCTCAGAGATCTGCGTAGCTAAGACTTCTCCATCTTTTGTCAGTGACAAGATCAAGCTACGCTTATCCTCGAGATTTGCTGTTTTAGTGATCCATTTATGATCAATCATTTCTTTAATTAAGCGGGCTATTTGCGATTTGTCTTTATCGAAAAAACACACAATATCATGCGCGGTACAAGATGCATTTTTTTTAATAAATGACAAACACTTTACATGCATTGAATTTAAACCAATTTCATTAGCTTTCAGTGCTGAACGCATCGCTAAACGATAGCAATGAACGATATTGAAAACAGCATTTGAACTAAAATCATTTTTCATAAGGCACCTTTTTAAATTAGTTGACAATATCAACCTAAATACATTATGGTAGACTTTATCAACTAAAATAAATTAATTCAAGGAAAACCCTATGCAATCTAAAAAGCCAAATAAGAATAAGCGATTAACACATGTTTCGCAGGTGATTGACCTTTCACCGCATTTACGTCGCATTGTTGTTACAGGTGATAGCCTTAACGATTTTCCGATTGATCAAGAAGGCTCCTATGTCAAAATTGTGTTGCAAAAAGAGGGTGAAGTCGTGATGCGCTCATATACGATCCGACTATTTGACCGAGAAAAAAATGAGTTATCTTTAGACTTTGTCATTAATCGTCATCAAGGTCCAGCTACTGACTGGGCTCAAAATGCAAAAATAGGCGATAACATTGGTATCGCAGGTCCAGGCCCAATGAAAATAACAAATTATGATCACCACAGTTATTTACTTGTGGGTGACTTAACCTCAATGAATGCATTAAATGGATATATTCCAAAGTTCAAAAAAGAAGCCGATATTAAAGCCATTATCGCAGTGCCTAATCGTAAAGACATTATAAAAATGGATTATGATGATTCGCTTAACACACACTGGTTTATTGAGGATGAAGCCACAATAACATTAGAAGAAACGGTACTCGAGGCAGCTAAGAATATGGCAAAAGATAGTCATGTATTCCTAGGATTAGAAGCCAGTAGTATCCGCGCGCTACGTCCTGTTTTACAAGAAGAGATAGGCTTTGATCGCTTAAATATCTTTGCCGTGGGCTATTGGAAAAAAGGGGTTAATGCTGATCGTTTTGGAGCAGAAAAACGTAATAATCCACTATAATAAAAGGCTAGTTCACCGGAGACAATTTGATTAAATTAAAATGTTAATGAGCTAAATAACAATAGTTTAGTATTTTTGACTACCGGTCATATATATCATTTTCCGTTTACAATGAATTATTTAGCTTTCATTATTTAAAATTAAGAATTTAGTATTAAAGAACAAGCACGCCTTTAAATCACAATTTCTAAAGACTGTTGTTCTTAGATCTTTTTTGCCATCGGGAAACAATTCTCATTGAATAGTGCATATCTGCATAAATTATCCTGCATGCTAAATGATCAAAACTTGCTATAGCTTACAGAAACGACTGCCTTTAATTGCAACATCACTAGTAGCGATTAATATGTTATCTCTGTTTCACTCAAATTGCGTTTATTGTTGTTCATATAAGTTAGCCGATGTACTCGTCACTATTCAGATACAAAAAGTTTAACAATAAAAATTTCTGTTAATTAACGAGTTAAATTACTTATTGAGAACGATATTCTGCAATATGCAGTGAAATGTTTTTAATCATTATTTGGGGTATTTATGAAATTAGAATCACTTGCGTTACACCATGGTTATGAATCAGAAGCGACCACTAGAGCAGCAGCTGTGCCTATCTATCAAACCACTTCTTATACTTTTGATGATACCCAACACGGTGCTGATCTATTTGATTTAAAAGTACCTGGGAATATCTATACGCGCATAATGAACCCAACGACCGATGTATTAGAAAAGCGTGTCGCTGCAATGGAAGGCGGTATCGCGGCACTAGCAGTCGCATCCGGCATGTCAGCCATTACTTATGCTATTCAATGTATCTGTGAAGTTGGCACCAATATCATCAGTACCAGTCAACTTTACGGTGGGACTTACAATCTATTTGCTCATTCATTACCTAAACAAGGCATTGAAACAAGAATGGTTTCTTATGATGACTTTCAAGGGTTTGAAGATGCAATAGATGAAAATACGCGAGCTATCTTCTGTGAATCAATCGGTAATCCGGCCGGTAATATTGTTGATTTGCAAAAGCTAGCCGATATAGCTCATCGCCATGGATTACCATTAATTGTTGATAATACAGTAGCAACACCAGTGCTTTGTCGCCCTTTTGAGTTTGGTGCTGATATTGTAGTGCATTCTCTGACTAAATATATTGGCGGCCATGGTACCTCAATTGGTGGTGCAATCGTCGATTCAGGCAAATTTGACTGGGTTGCTAACAAACAACGTTTTGCCGTATTAAATGAACCAGATCCTTCTTATCATGATGTGGTTTACACTGAAGCCTTTGGACCAGCTGCTTTTATAGGTCGTTGCCGCGTAGTACCTTTACGTAATACAGGCGCTGCTATCTCACCGATGAACTCATTCCAAATTATGCAAGGGCTAGAAACGCTGTGTTTACGTATGGAGAGACATTGTGAAAATGCAGAGAAACTTGCCACTTATTTAAGTAACCATGAAAAAGTCGCTTGGGTTAATTACGCCGCACTTGAAAGCAGTGCTTATTACCAAACTTGTCAAAAGATTTGTGGCGGTAAAGCTTCCGGTGTATTAAGTTTTGGCATTAAAGGTGGCGCTGAAGCTGGCGGTAAATTTATTGATGCACTACAAATGATTTTACGTCTTGTGAATATCGGCGATGCAAAATCCCTCGCTTGTCACCCTGCATCCACCACTCACCGTCAACTTAATGCCAATGAGCTAAAAGCGGCAGGTGTGAGTGAGGAGTTAATCCGTATTTCAGTAGGGATTGAAAACATTGTTGATATCATTGCTGATGTAGAACAAGCATTAGCGAGCGTTTAAGCATTAATTAGCCAATACCCAGACAGTATAGAAATAATCATCACCTTCATTAAGGTGGTGATTATTTAGCTCAAGCAATTACTCAATCGCTTCTTGTTGTTGTTTTACAAGCTCAGAAACTCGGTCACTTGCCCAACTCTCTAGTCGCCAATTCTTAATAAAAGCACAATGCCCCCCTTTCTCTTGCAACTCTATGGTTAACCAAGGCGAGCTAAATAATTCATCCAATTGATCAGCAGGGATCATCGGATCATCTGCCGCAGCAATAATGGTTGTCGCAATCGCCAATTGACTAAGACTCTCACCCAATATTGAATAAGCATCGAAATATGCTTGAAGACTTTTAAATGGCGTATAACCTAATACAAAAAACTCATTCATTTGATCCAATGTTTTTAATTTTTTTAACTTATCGCCGTAATCAAAATGATCGTGATGTTGTAATTTTTTGAATAATGAATTTTTCCATCTTTTTACAAAATATTGCTCATACACAGGAAAACCCGTATTCAGCTTTTGCATCGTTGTTGTTGGATGTAATAATGGGCAAATGGCAATGGCTTGGTGCAAAGCAATGTTTTCAACCTTAGCGATATTAGCCACGCGTAAACAAAAATTACCGCCAAGCGAATAACCACACAAAACATTATGCCTCCCTCCAAATCGCCCGCAGAGATATTTAACCGTTTCCACTACTTCTTGCAAACGTGTTGAATTAAACAAGTCTTTATTAAGGGACTGGGTACCACCATGATCGCGAAAATTTAAACGAAAAACATCATAACCATCATTTAATAATTTTTGACCATTGGAGAGTACATATAAAGACTCTGAGCACCCTTCCCACCCATGTAAAATAATGGCGAGGCCTTTGCTAGCAACCTTAGTATGACTTTTTGTTAGAAAGCCCAGTAGTTTTACACCTTGAGGTGTTGTGATCACATGTCTTTCAGCTGTTTTTAATAATACAGAAGCACGTCTTTTCTCTAATAGCTTTCTCGGCCCAGTGCTGGACAAAATAGATTGTAAATGCTGATTGCTAAGCCCTTTGGCTGGTTTAAATTGACTCAATTTTTTTACCCATATATTTTTAAAATAAAAGCGATAAACATAAACAGATTTACCCTGATCACAGAAATCAGTAAACTAGCCGACATTATATTCAAATGGAATTGTTATTCATGCCAATACTTATTGCCGTCACCTTTTTATGGGCTTTTTCTTTTAGTCTAATTGGCGTTTACCTAGCCGGACAAGTCGATGCATGGTTTTCAGTACTAATGCGAGTTGCGTTAGCGACAATAGTTTTTTTACCGTTTTTAAAACTACAACAAATCAGCATAAAAGTCGCGTTACAATTGATGGTCTGCGGTGCATTCCAACTCGGCATTATGTATGGCTTCTATTATCAATCTTTTTTATACCTTTCAGTCCCGGAAGTTTTACTGTTTACCGTAATGACACCAATTTATATTACGCTGCTGAATGACTTATTAGATCGAAGACTCAATATCGGATTTATTATTAGTGCTTTATTAGCGGTTATTGGCGCGATTGCTATTCGTTATGAGGGTATTGATCAAGGATTCTTGAAAGGGTTGTTAATAGTGCAAGGTGCCAATTTATGTTTTGCAACGGGACAAGTTGGCTACAAACGTATTATTGCAAAAGAGCGTGAAGATTTGCCACAACGTACAGTCTTTGGATGGTTTTTCATTGGCGCATTAACCGTCGTTATCCCGTGTTATTTAGTACTTGGCGATCCTGATAAATTACCGACAACCACCCTACAATGGTCAATTTTGTTTTACTTAGGTATCGTCGCTTCTGGAATAGGTTACTTTGCTTGGAACAAAGGGGCAACGATGGTTAATATCGGTACATTAGCGGTGGCTAATAATTTATTAATTCCAGCAGGCATTATTGTCAATGTGTTATTTTGGAACCGAGATGCAGATATTTTAAGATTATCCATAGGTGCTAGCATTATCTTATTAGCATTGGTAGTCAATGATAAATTTAATCAGAAAATTCATAAGCCTAACGTAGAATGACTAAAAAAGAATAGAAAGGGTTAACCATCTCACGGACTATTTTATAAATGCTCACCATAAAAATAGTCCAACACCTCATTTTTCATGCCCACTCTCATAACTAAATAAAGTTAATAGATGAAAATTTGAAAATGTTTATTGCATAGACCAAACAGCTGCATGTAATTCAAACGCATTTTGCCTATTAATGAACCACATTATTCAGCTATTACTCTACAACCTTCATTTAAATCAAATACATATCATATATCTATCTCTTTACAGGTTCATATATTGATCTATGATAACTTTCTTTAGTACACTCCTTTGCAAAAAATAATGCTTGTAACTCACTGTTTTAAAATATTAGTTGCTCTAAAAGACGAGCAGCTTTAAAAGACGAGTTTTGTATTAGATTGAATGTTTAAAGCATAAGAAAGGTATTGATATGAATAATAATATGAAGTTGTTTTATTTGGTTTTAGTGATCACAGGGTTATTTTGTACCGTGGTAGAAACGCTCACTTCACTACAACATAAATCACCTTCTTTGTTTTTACCTTTTGCGATTCTACTATTTTTTACAGGGATCATTGGCGTATTTAATATTAAGCGAGCAGAGAAAAAAGCAAGGGTCGTTAAATCTGCAAAATAACAGCATCTGAATCGGAATACCTGCTCAAAATAACTGACTCAAAATAACAACGTCAACAATCAGAATAGCTATCTCAAAAAATAACGATCTGGTGTCAACTCAGCGACACCTTGTTTTGCTAATGGGTAAAACTCACGGTATTGTTTTGATTACTTTAGCGGGATTACCACCAATAACAACATTGTCAGGAAAAGACTTTGTCACTACAGCTCCTGAAGCAACGACTATATTATTGCCTAATGTCACACCAGGATTTATTGTTGCGTGTCCACCTATCCAGCAGTTATTACCAATACGTATTGGCTTTGCAAACTCGATTCCAGTTAGTCGCTCGATAGGGTCAATAGGATGACAAGCAGTATAAATACCCACTTGTGGGCCAAGCATGCAGTTGTCACCAATGCTAACTTCAGCACAATCCAATATCACGCAGGCAAAGTTAGCATAAAAATTTTCACCCACTTTAATGTTTTGGCCATAATCACAATTAAAATGTGGCTCTATAGTAATGTCTTTACCGGTACGTCCAAATAACCCCTTTAGCAGCCTTTCTCTTTCTGCTTTTTGGTCTCCATTAGTAGTATTATATTTAGCGGTAACCTCCCTCACATTGAAGCGAATTTGTGACAAGGTCTCATCACTTGGATCATAAAATTCACCCGTAAGCATTTTATCTAGTTCACTCATTTTAATGTCCAACTTATGTTCGAAACGGATCCTCTATACTTAGAGCAGAAACTTATTTATACATACTAAATTCACGTCGTTAGATTCTAGGGTATTGAATATAAATAATTTATTTCATCTTACATTAACCGTCGATTCAATAAGTGATTTAATTTCAAATTGAGGATCGGTCTAGCAATCGGTATGAGTGAGTAATGGCTCTAGCAAGGGGTATGCTCTAGATCGATGTATTGGTACAGTTATACTTACAAATAAAGATAAAACTGTAAGGTGTAAGGGGTGTAAGGTGTCTTACTAACAATATCTCAACAAGACACCTTGCATAATAATTAAAATACTTTTATTTCGATCAAAATGCCCTGCAATAAATAAAATTCAAAGGACATAAAATCAGCATAATCAATCTAATTTATGGATTAGTGATATTTAAAACTATTTTCCCAGTGTGTTTTTTATCTAAGAAAAATTTCTGAGCTGCATTAATTTCTTGCAAAGGAAATGCATGAGCAACAATCGGTTTTATTTTTCCCTGCTCAATGTAATTGACTAGTTTTTGAAACACTTCTGGATTTAATACAGTACAACCAAAGAAACTTAAATCTTTTAAATAAAGCGTTCTAATGTCCAATTCAACTAAAGGGCCACCGATTGCGCCAGATACGGCGTATCGACCACCGGGTTTTAATAATTGTAAAAACTGAGGCCATTGTTTTCCTGCGACTAAGTCGATGACAACATCAATACTGTTTTCTTCTAGTACATCAATTAAATCAGCTTCTCTTGCAACAACCTGATCAACCCCGAGCTCAAGCAGTTGCTGGTTTTTACTTGGACTAGTGATCGCAATGACATAGGCTCCACGTGCTTTGGCAAGCTGAACAGCAGCAGAACCAACTCCACCAGATGCCCCTGAAATTAGCACTCTATCTTTTGCAGTTACTTTCGCACGCGTCAACATATTTTCGGCAGTTGAATAAGAGCACGGAAATGAGGCCAACTCAGTATCACTAAAGTTACTGTTTACTGCATAGGCATGCTTGGCAGCAACCACGGTATATTCTGCAAATCCACCATCACATTCAGATCCATAATACCAAGGTGTTGTCAGATTTTTGCCGTTAACTTCAGTAATACAAGGTTCAATGAGTACTCTTTGACCTATGCGCGCGACCTCTACATTTTCGCCTACGGCTACAATAATGCCGCACACATCAGCCCCTTGTATGCGCGGAAATTCCAGTGCTTGACCAGACCAACTTGCATCAGTACTGCCTCCATCATTCTTCGAATACCAAGCAATGCGAGTATTTATATCAGTATTGTTGACTCCTGCCGCGGCAATACGAATTAATACCTCATTTGAAGTGGGTACAGGTACAGGGATATCATTTCGATATTGCAACATTTCAGGACCACCGTGGCCGATAAGCTGCACGCCTTTCATCGTCTTTGGAATTGTAGTCATCATTTATCCTCTTTTAAAAGTTGTAGTAACGCTTGCTGCGCTGATATTACAGCACTTGCTCCTAACACCGGCCAGGCGCTTGAAACCCCTTCGTGCAATAAAAAAATAACCGTTGCAAGGTCATCTCTCTGGCTTTTCTGCCCTAAAAATTCACGAACATCTTGTTTATGTTGTTTCACTGCTTTATTGATTTGTAAATTATCTGGAAAGGCGGCAATTGCATTCATCGACATGCAGCCATGGGGAGCATATTCTTTCATCCAAAATTCAAGTTGATTAAAAATATGAAGGACAGACTCAAGTCCACCAGCACTTTCTTCTTGATCTAGAAAAGCAAGATATCGTTGATGGCGGTATCCGAGGGCCCCTATTATCATCGCCTCTTTAGACGGATAGTGCTTATATAATGTGCGTAAACTTACGTTACAGGCATTTTTTAAATCAGCTACACTCGGCTCTGCAAAACCATAGAGGCTAAACGCCCTTTCAAGACTCACCGCAATTTCGTCTTTTAACATATAAATCCTATTAGTAGAATGAACGCTCTACACAATGGTAGAGCGTTCACTCTACTTCGTCAACCCTATTCTAAGCTTTTAACTTACCTTCCATTAAAATGCAAAAATCAGTGGCCATGTTCTTCACTAACAAAATTCAGTTAACATCAGCATTTATTCAAAGAAAATAATAATGAGTCATTGTGTTAGTTTTTGATGATGGTTTTTAGTGATACTTTTAAATGAAGGTTCTAAATATAGATGTTTAATATGAGTGTTCGATATAGATATTTAAAATGAGTCTTTAATATAAGTGATTAATATAGGTGATTAATATAGTTGTTTAATATAAAGGTATAAATTGAAATAACCTTGCCGTGATTTTTCATGAATCAATGGCTGCAGTCTTATAATCTGGCCGGTGATGCAGCGGTACAGTTGGCTGACGGTTAAACATACAAGCACTTTTAAACTTTGCTGATCAGTCGTAAATACGCTGACTATGATAAAAGGTATTATAGCAATGCACTAAATAGCTCCCATTATTGTAGGTTAAAATATATCACTGTAGCGTTAGAGTTTTGTAAAAATAACAATCCTTTGGAGCAATTTCAGCATAAATTGATTCACCTTACTTGCCCAATATTTGATCAGATACTTAATAGAATAAGCATTATTAGTATGCATTGGGGTTTTATTGAGAAGTGACATTAATGGAATAGCTGATAAACATCGAGCCTATGCAGCTTTATATTTTTACATGTTATAACCTTTGTTTCCCGTACCTTTATAATCAAAAAGAAACGGGAAAATGATTATTCACCCGCTCCTCTAATCGATTGCTCACTGTTCTCAACTAATATCGCAGTGGCGGTATTTTTTAATAAATCCCACTCATGGTCTTCAACAAAAACCCCTTTATTCCAAGCAGTGTCCTGAATTCCACTGAGGTTTTTAGCATCAATATGCTTGCTATAACCCGACGATAAATTAGCAATATCGAAATCATTAATCGACAGTTCAATGGTCATATCATTTAACCCATTAGCCTCTCGTTGCAGTGTTTCTGCTAAAAATAATTCAGGTAAAACACAACCTCTGTTCAGAATGTATAGCGTGTGTTTAGGACTACTTCCATTATCCCATTGCGCTTTACAAGCAATACCTTTACCGGCCAACATCAATAATTCACTATAGGCCAACCAGCGATTGTGGCAGTTTTTTAACGACAGTTTTAAATGCTTATTAGCAATCATTTGTTCAAGTGCATAATCAATAATCACCGGTAAATGGCAAGCGACACTACTGCCATGCAGATCGGCTATCAAGTGCCCATCAGTGACCTTAATATCAACAGGTTCATCTCTCTCTAAAGAAATAAACTGAGTAGCATTATTAAAATGCTTTACCCCATGCAAACCCACCATTTGTAGATCAGCGACCATATTTGCAATCAAATCAGCTTCACCACACACACGTCGCATACCCAGGAAAGCTTTATTCGTCACTGTAATTAATTCATTGTGTGTAACAATCATTTACTGCTCTCCTGTAGTGCAATTATTGATTTATCTACTGCCGCATCTGTACTTTTATCAACGACTGCTTGCTGAGGTAACACTGGGAATAACCACTCTCCATCATGAATCTCACTCAACAAAGGTGCACCTTGAAAGAAGCTAACCCTTACCCAACGATCTGAACGGGGATCAAATTTAGTCGCCCCAAAAAAAGATAACTTACAGCGTAATAAATGCATCGGTAACGATTGTTTATGCAGCACATTCATCTGAATATCGCCCATTACTTTATTACCTAATGTCCATACTCGACGTGCAATGGCTCTATATTGTGGCTTTTGTAGTAGAAATTCAGCCAAGGTCATTTCTGCAGGACAAGCTAATAAAGCGTAATACAAACGATATACCTGACGACCAATATCTAGTGGTAATTCTCGCTCTTCACCTATCTCCTCACCGCGAACACCCAAACGTGGTTCCTCTTTGTCCTGCGAGCGATACCAAAACCAATAATTGTTTTCTGGTTTGCTAAAATCAGTCTCAATAGCCCAGCGGTATTTGTCATCTAAGAGCATTAATAAATCGTTAACTTTTTTACCTTTTGCCAAGTTTAAACTCTCATGTGTATTGACTTGATCTTCAAAAGCATCAACGAGTTCAGGGTAAATTTCTATTAAACAAGAAATTAAGATTTCTTGAGTTTCTAAACTTAAGTGTTCAGTTGCAATCAGCAAGTCACGCCAGGTTGTACTGGTAGAAATTAAGTCTTTTAATTGACCATTAAAACGTTGTAACTCATTAACTGAGCAATGATTTAACTGTTCTTGATTTTGATTCTGCGTATTCACTTGTTGTAAATGACACACCGCTTTATTGAGTAAAAATAATAATGCTTGATGCTTTGCAAGATCCGCAGGACAGTCTAGTACCAATGTTAATGCAGCTTCACGATTAGACATCCATTGGTCAACAACACAGGGGTGATTAATTAAATAAGGCGCCATGCCCAACCCAGTCGCATTGCCCACACCAAGGTAACGTTTTAGATCATTACTTAAAGGAGATGCTTTTTCACCCCCCTTCTGCTTTGCTAGGTAATCAATCCAATCTAAACTGAACTCACGTAACAAATATACGGCGCACATTTGAGCGCTAAAAGATTGTTTAAAGTCAGGATTGTTCTCCAATATTTTAAAGTCAGCAATACCAAATTTACCATTACCGTAGACAGCGGTAGTGCGAAGAATATACCCCACATCAACCAACTCATCGGAGGTAGGTTGCACACCCTCGGCTAAATGAGAGACAATATGCTCAAACACCCGCACACTTTTATTTGCTCTTGCTAACACCAGCACATTGGTCGGGTTTCTCCCCGCTTCTTGTAAGGGTACATTGGCTTGTAACTGAGCTAATAACTGCTCTGATACTTCTCCATAAACAAGCGCAAAGGTAACGTCCCATTTTTCAGCAATAACACGATCATTACGTTCATCGTCTTCTATCTCATTACAAAAGACCACCAGATGATAAATATGATGAGGTGTCTTAAGTTTATAAATAACGTGCCCAAAACCCTGTGCCGATAGTTGCCAGAGATCCTTAGTGACTTGCCATTTCTGTTGTGCCATTTTACGAATTAAAGTACGAACAAAGCTTATTCTATTGGAATGCATAGCACCCAATCTTTGTGGTGCCATAACAACTTCTGGACGACGCATATTGACGTCATTATTGGTTAAACGATGTGCTTCCATACTGCTCACCACCTTTCAGTGTAAATGGTTTGTATTTGGGCGCGATTTTAGCGCCCTTGTTGCTTAAAATCTTTACTACGACCTTTATAAACCCTGTTCTTTTGCCATTTTCATCGCAATTTGAGGGGCATTCCACAAAGACGGTAATAAGATAATTGACACTGGTACAGCAGTGATAATGATGAAGGACTGCAGTGCAGATATTCCACCTGATCCTATAGAAATCAAAATCAATGCAGTCAAGCCCATCATCGCCCCCCAGAATATACGAATCATTGCATTTGGTTCAGTTTCACCACTGATCACCACACTGATGGTATAGGTCATTGAGTCCCCGGTAGTGACAATAAAAATGGTAGTTAATATCAAAAATAGAATCGAGATCAGCATCGGAAACGGTAATTGAGAGGTTACAGCCAATAAGGCGCCCGGTAAGTTAAAACCTTCAAAGGCTTTACTAACACTACCAGGTTCTGCAATTTCAAACGCTAACCCTGAACCACCCACTACGGTGAACCAAAAACATGTTACCAACGGTGCTATGATACTGATCGTGCACACTAGCTGACGAATACTTCTGCCGCGGGAAATACGCGCAATGAAGATCGCCATCATCGGGCCATAACCTAGGAACCATCCCCAAAAGAATACCGTCCACCAGCTTAACCAACCTTCATCACCTCGGAATGTTGCCATCGGAATAAAGTTATTAACTAGACCACCAACCCCTTGAATATAACCATTGATTATAAAGTTGGTTGGACCAAAAATTAAAATATAAAGCATTAACGCAGAAGCGAGGATCACGTTATAGCGGCTTAACATTTGCATTCCACGGTTGAGGCCACTTAATGCAGATAACGTATATAAAACAATAGCAAACATGATAATTACAAGCTGTGTGGTAAAACCATCAGGGATCTCAAATAAAACGTTTAATGCATAGCTAACTTGTAAGCCTAAGAACCCAATAGGTCCTATGGTGCCAGCGGCAACGGCGACAATACAACACGCATCAATCAATGCTCCGGTATGGCCTTTTAATGCTCGCTCACCAAGCAAAGGATAAAGCAGAATACGTGGTTTTAATGGCAAGCCTTTATTGTAATGCAGGTGCATCACAACAATAGACGTTAAACTCCCGACGATAGCCCAAGCAAGGAATCCCCAATGCATAAATGATTGTGATAATGCATTAAAAGCAACTTGTTGCACATCATCTGAAGGACCATATAAAGGAGGAGGACTAACAAAATGAGCAATTGGTTCTGCAGCAGCCCAAAACACACCGCCACCGGCCAATAAAGTACAAAAGATAATTGCCATCCAACGGAAACCATCCATTTCAGGTTTATCAATTCCGCCCAAAATAACTTTACCGGTTCGACCAGCCGCTAAAGCAAGACCAATTAAAAAAGTCAGTAATAACAGTACTTGCCAATAAGGACCAAACACATTAACTGCCCATGAAAAGCCTTGGTTGACGATACTGGCCAACAGTTCGCCATCGTACAAAGCCAGTAATACAAACAAACAAATAAAGCCGCCGCTGTACCAAAAAGTAGGATTACCTAAAGCTAACTTGGCAGCCGTCGAGCTTTTATCTATGTTCGAACTTGCATCTAATTGCTGCTTCGCATCAGTTAATTTATTACTTGCAACAAGTGTATTATCAACACCTGAAACTTTCATACTAGTTAAATCAGTCATATCTGACTCCTAAAAGGTTTGTCATGCTAATTTTTTAATTAAGGCGTCTGTTTAAGTACAAAACAAAGCTATTGATTAAAGTAACTAATTGTTCTAAATACAAAATAAATAATTAAAACATATAGTTACAATACAAATAATTATAATGAATAGCGTCGCTCAGTTAGCTTTTACAAGCGTAAATAGACTGTTAATTAGTAAATTCGCTTTCACTGCATATATCAAAGAAGAAAGGCAATTGGTCACTATCAATAGAGGCACTTTTAAAGTGCCCCCCTTGTTCAATTGCTTATCACTATTGATACACACTTTATTTACCACCTAACCAATAATTTTATATTGAGCAGATGACTCCATGTGTGGGGTACTTTTTTTGGAGATTGGTGCGAGTCCTTGTTCTAAGAAGTTGCACCAATTACCACCAAGTATTAACCCAGTCTCAGATTCATTGAACCCATGACTTATTAATCCGTTATAAATATTTTCCATACCAGCACTACCGCAGAACCAAGGTAATGAATCAGGCCAACCCGCATTACCCGCAGAACCTTCACCATAATCCATGTCTTTTGACCAACGCCCATTACGCATCCATTGCAATACACTTTGTGGTTGGTTTAGACATAAATCACTGCCGATGCCTAAGTGTTCAACCCCGACCATATCCGCTGTTTTAGCGACCATTTGACAAAATTGTTGCAATGTACATTGGCTTCCATTTGGTAAATGGAAGGGATATAAGCTAAAACCTAATAAACCACCATTTGCAGCTAATGCTTTAATCACGGTATCTGATTTGTTACGTAAAGCATCGTAGGCAAAACTAGGGTTTGCATGACTGATGCAAATTGGACGAGAAGACAGCTCAATCGCTTCCAGCGTAGAACGCTCCGCACTGTGTGACATATCAATAATCATTCCAACGCGATTCATTTCTTCTATCGCCTGCTTCCCAAAGCGAGTAATGCCTGTATCGTTCTTTTCATAACATCCCGTCGCCAATAAGCTTTGGTTGTTATAAGTCAGCTGCATAATCAGTAAACCTTGTTGACGCATCACTTCAATCAAACCTATCTCATCATCAATAGAGGAGCAGTTTTGCGCGCCAAAAAATATACCGACCTTACCCTGTGCTTTGGCAGTTTTAATGTCTGCCAAAGAATGGATAGGCATAATTAAATCTGCATTTTGCTCAAACCGTAAATTCCACTCAGCAAAACGGCTTAAGGTTTCGCGTGCATTTTCGTGATAAACCAAAGTAGCGTGTACCGCTGTGATACCACTTGCTTGAAGCGTTTGAAAATACTCTCTGCTCCAATTGCAATACTGCAATCCATCAATCACAATTTGTTTTTGATACATAATATTTCCTTACTCTCACCCTTTGTTAATTTGAACTCAGTACTAATCCGTTGTTAATCTATATGTAACTGACTTTAATAAGGACGTTGATAAGTTGTTTTAACGACGGTGTAGAACTCTTTCGCATATTGACCTTGTTCTCTTGGACCAAAACTAGACTCTTTACGTCCGCCAAATGGCACGTGATAATCTGTTCCTGCCGTTGCTAGGTTAACCATTACACAGCCTGTTTGAGCTTGTTCTTTGAACATCGCACTACTACGTAAACTCTGAGTAATAATGCCGCCAGTTAGGCCAAAACGGGTGTCATTAACCGTTGCGATACCTTCTTCTAAATCGGCAACACGGATCACACTCGCCATTGGAGCAAACACTTCTTCTTGGTTAACTTCCCAACTATTTTTTGTATCTAACAACAAAGTCGGAGACATGTAATAACCTTCATGTTCGAGATTTAATCGCTCTCCACCAAAGCCTATTTCAGCACCGCTAGTTGTTGCATTATTCAGCCATGCAAAGTTTGACTCGAGTTGTTTTGAATCAACTACTGGCCCCATGAAAACACCTTCTTTTAATGCATGGCCGACGGTTAGTTCACTCATACGTTTGATTAATGCTTCCACGTAAACATCGTGTACTTTATCCATTACCACTAAACGTGACGAGGCAGTACATTTTTGACCAGAACCTGAAAATGAACCGGCGATAGTCGCTTCAACCGCAATTTGTATATCTGCATCATCTGCAATTAATAGTGCATTTTTACTGCCCATTTCTAATTGGCTTCGAACGAAATTTGGAGCAGTTGCCGCCGCTACTTTACGACCAGTTTCCACTGAGCCAGTAAAGCTCACGCCACTAATCTCTTTACTGTGGATCAAGGCATTACCAACTTCAGAACCATTACCTAAGACAAGGTTAAATGTGCCTGCCGGTAAACCTTGGCGAGAAATAATTTCCGTTAATGCAACTGCACTAGCAGGTGTTAAATTCGCAGGCTTCCAAATCACACTATTGCCAAATGCAAGTGCAGGCGCTATTTTCCAAGCTGCAGTAGCTGTTGGGAAATTCCAAGGAGAGATAATCGCAATCACCCCCACGGCTTCACGCGTGACATCAACTGAAACACCTGGTCTCACTGAATCTGCGTTATCACCAATTTGACGTAATACTTCAGCGGCAAAATATTGGAAAAATTGACCTGCACGATAAATTTCACCTCTTCCCTCTAAAAAAGGCTTACCTTCTTCACTAGATAATAAACGTCCTAGCTCATCGCAACGTGCAATCAGTTCATCACCAATCGCTTGTAATACTGACTGTTTACGCTCAAGAGGGGTTTTTTCCCATTCTGGTTGCGCATGTTTTGCTGCAGAAATCGCTTGTGCTACTTGTGCTGAACTCGCTTGAGCAAAGTGTCCTAGTGTTTGACTAATGTCAGACGGGTTAATATTAGCAATCGTGCTAACACCTGCTTGCCATTCTCCAGCAATATAAAGAGATTTTTCTGCTTGAATATTTTGTGCTTGAGCTGTCATGTTTATTTCCTTTTGTATTCGTTAGCGATGATGTTTTTTACATTTATTAACAAACTAGCGCTGTATTCTTTAATAGATAATTTTTAATAAACATTTACTAATAGATAACTGCTAATAAACATTTACTAATAAATAGTTACTGATCAGACTGAACCGATGCATAGACGACTAATTCCACCAGCATCTCTTCTCTCGCAAGCCCTGCAACTACTACTGCAGCACGATTTGGATAAGGTGCTTTAAAATACTCGGCATAAATATCATTAACTGTTTTTAGGTATGCACGATCGGTGACGTAAATTAACACCTGAACCACTGAATCTAAAGATTCTCCTGCCGACTCTAAGGTGTGTGCTAGGTTTTCAAGCGTTTGTCGTGTTTGTGCTTCAATTCCACCAGGAACAACAACACCACTTTGATCAATAGGAATTTGTGCGGTATACAAAGTGCCATTATTAACAACAGCCCATTCAAGTGGAGCTTTTGACGCAAAAAGCGCTGTTTTAACTGCATATTTATTATTCTGTACTGCTACGCTTTGATTCATTTTTTCGCTCTCCTTATAAAGTGAAAATATACTAACCTTTGACTATTGATAAATATAACGGTAAATTTAATCAAAGTGATAAATTAAACTTATCACTTTTAGAGTTAATGTAATATAAACAGACGGCGTATAATGCTTGTTGTCGGCTATACATTGCTGTTGATGAATCGAAAGCAGCAAGTCTTGAATATGTGCGATCAGGAATAAACCATGAGCTTTAAAATCCAACAATTAAAACACTTTATTTTGGTCGTCGAATCAGGAGGATTTCGCGCAGCAGCCGAACTTGCAAACCGTTCGCAAGCAGCACTTTCAACGTCAATAAAGGAGCTAGAACGTATCTTAGGGCAGTCTCTTTTTGAAGCCGGCAACAAATCAACATTAACTCCCTATGGTGAGATATGTTTACCAAGAATCAAACAATTTATCAATATTTACAATACCTTAGAGTACGATCTAAAAGCGGCAGCAGCAGGAAAACAAGGTAAGGTTAGAATTGCCAGTGTCCCCTCTGTAGCCGCTAAATTGATTCCAAGTGTGCTAGGTGTGTTTTATGAAAAATACCCTAACGTAGAAGTCAGTTTAATCGATGACAATGCGGCAGGGGTAGAGGCACGTTTGCTATCTGGTGATGTTGATTTAGCATTAGGTAATTGTTCTTATATTGACGAACAGAAGATTTCATTTACACCTTTAATTTCTGACCCCATTGGAGTGGTATGCCTCAAAGATAATCCATTAGCAGCCCAGACTAAAGGTATAGAATGGCAAGCATTGTTAGATCAACCTTTCATTCGAAATGGGACCTGTGTCTTACTTGACCCTACTCCCGCTCGAATACTCAGTGAAAAAGCGATTTGTTCAGTCGAAAATATCACCTCTTTATTTTCGGTTTTAGAACTGGGCATAGGCGTAACAACATTGCCTAAATTAGCTTTTCCAACACACTCCACACACTTAACTTGGATCCCATTGATAGACCCACTCATTGAGCGACAAATTGGTATTTTCCGTTTAATTGATAAAATAATGTACCCTCAAGCACTAGCCTTTCATGATCTGTGTATTCAATATCTTAATAACTCCGAATAAAATGGCTTAAAGTAAAATGGCTTAAAATAAGTTGGTATTGCAGTGGCAATCAAATTTCCCAATTAACTTTCCCAATCAAAATACAAAACCTACTAGCCATAACCAAATAAACTTTCCCAATCAAAATACAAAACCTACTAGCCATAACCAAATAAACTATTTGTTATATGTGGCTATCTAAATGTACTAAATCTGAAGGTATGAAAATCATTGGTTGCTCCCTGCTTATAATTTGAGGTGCCCATTTAAGGCCTATAGCTGTTTTACCAATTACAGGTAATGAGTATCAAGGCAGTTAATCATTTGAAAGGTGGTAATAGTGCAGCTTACCAGAGCGTTTGAGCTAGCGACTCAACATTGCATTTTGATTGGTAACCGCTATATGTCATGATTACCTTAATAAATGAAAGAAAAGGAATACATTGCATGAAATTAGTGGCTTCAGATTACGATAAAACCTTCCATCGACACGATCAACAAGATTTAGAAACCAACATGAATGCAGTCACGAAGTGGCGAAATAAAGGCAATATCTTTGCCATCAGCACTGGTCGAGATGTTGCTAGTATGCTAAATGAAAAAAGAATGAGAAATATAGAATATGACTACATTGTTTCTCTAAATGGCTCATTTGTTGTTGATATAGATAACAATGTATTGTTTAAACAGCCTTTAGAAAATCAATTAGCCAGAGATTTGGTGACCATGCTAAGAGAAAAAATGGGCGATGAAATTAATATATCCAATGGATTTGACGGTTTCAATATGACTCATAAAAGTGCCAGCCTCACCAATGCAGTATCCAAAGAAATATTCGATAGAAATTCAACAATATATACAAAAACCATGCAAGCCGCGCTAGATGACGATGTGTTATTAATTGGTTGTTTAAATGATAATTTTGAACAGGCAGAACAACTCAAAAAAGAGATCCTACTCAAATATGAAAACCAAGTAGAAGTTTTTCTGAATTTAAATTATATAAACATAGTACCTAAAGGTATCAGTAAAGCCACGGGTGTTGGTATTGTCATAGAACATATTGGTATAGATGAACAGTTTGTATCTGTTATAGGGGATGATTTAAACGATATCCCGATGATAGAAAGATACAAGGGTTATACGGTAAATAATGCAAGAGATGATGTGAAAGCAGCCTCTGTAAAATCATATGACAGTGTTGCTAAATTAATTGAAGACGTTTATTAAATAATAAAACTTTATAGATTAAAAGCTATATAGATTGGAGATATTTTAGA
>NZ_JACJDP010000139.1:0-209 GCF_014163575.1 Psychromonas sp. SR45-3 | reverse complement strand
ATCTTCTTTATTGGCTTTACGTGCAATGAACTCATTCAGACAACGCATAAACCATGAGATATCTGCTAAACGGTCACGCCAAGCATTGATAATATTCAGCGCAGCTTTACTTTCTTCGTCAGATATTGTTTGCTCTTTTAACCAACGGTCAATTAAGGTTGGCATTGAGTACAAGCTTCCCCATCGTTGGCAAACCTGCTCGTTACTAA
>NZ_JACJDP010000138.1:0-212 GCF_014163575.1 Psychromonas sp. SR45-3 | reverse complement strand
CTGATAACGATTAATTTTTGACGTAACTCATTCGCAGATAATGTGTTAAGTGAATCGATGTAATCGAATCCAGCATCATAAGCCGCTGCTTTATCTGTGAAGGCATCAGTGCTGAATGTTTTGTCTGAATGCACAACTTGTGATGCTGCAAAAACGCTTGAACTGATTAATAATGTTGCTGCTAGTGCTGATACTGTGGTTAATTTTTTCAT
>NZ_JACJDP010000137.1:0-218 GCF_014163575.1 Psychromonas sp. SR45-3 | reverse complement strand
AAAAATAGTTCCGGGTCCCCATCGTCTAGAGGCCTAGGACACCGCCCTTTCACGGCGGTAACAGGGGTTCAAATCCCCTTGGGGATACCAACACTATTCTAGAATCTAAAGTCACTTAATAACTGTTCTGCTTAGAATGATTATTAAGTGTTTTTAACACTGCTCTTTAACAATTAGGAAAGCTGATAAATGTTCTTATTTATCGCACAAAAACAATG
>NZ_JACJDP010000136.1:0-227 GCF_014163575.1 Psychromonas sp. SR45-3 | reverse complement strand
CAGGTCGTGGGCAATGAGGTTCTCTTAACAGCAGCGGGCGCGGCGCTGGTTAACAGCGGAGCAGCCTTACCTGAATTTACATTAACACCGAACGACGGCACAATTAATGGTGAAACAGATTCGGCCACCCCGGTGGTGAATACGGTTAACGATGCACCTGAAGTGACGATCACGAACACCAATGCATTTACCGAAGACGACGGCAGCGCAGTAGAAAATGCGGTAGT
>NZ_JACJDP010000135.1:0-231 GCF_014163575.1 Psychromonas sp. SR45-3 | reverse complement strand
ACTAATATGGCACTTTAATGTCATAAACGAAAAAATCCGCTTAACTATTGCTAGCTAAGCGGATTATTCTTAATGTGGTCGGTGATAGATGGAGCGAATAAGCGCCAGCTTAGTGTTTGAGCTATTTTTTCAACTAATATGGCACTTTAATGTCATAAACGAAAAAATCCGCTTAACTATTGCTAGCTAAGCGGATTATTCTTAATGTGGTCGGTGATAGATGGAGCGAAT
>NZ_JACJDP010000134.1:0-232 GCF_014163575.1 Psychromonas sp. SR45-3 | reverse complement strand
TATACGCCGCCTAGCCGCAAGGCACGCTCTTTAACAATTTAATCAAACAATCTGTGTGAGCACTTGTTGTTGATGTGATTTCAAAAAAAATCAAAGTCCTACTAGTTAGGCAACATCAATAATAGTGACACACGAAATAATTCATTATTTCAGAATAATAAATTGTTAGTTTCTTATATTTATATAAGTGATTAGCAGTAAGTTTTAGTCAGTAGTATTGAGTCGCAACTTA
>NZ_JACJDP010000133.1:0-233 GCF_014163575.1 Psychromonas sp. SR45-3 | reverse complement strand
CAGAAGTCATTAGCTTAACCCTTCGGGGATGGCGATGACCACGGTGTGGTTCATGACTGGGGTGAAGTCGTAACAAGGTAGCCCTAGGGGAACCTGGGGCTGGATCACCTCCTTACGTAAAGAAAGACATCAACAAGCCTTACGGTGAATTTGCTTAGGCAAATAAACCTACCGGCCAAAGTTTTTGCTTCGCAAATACTTAGCGAGTGCCCACACAGATTGTTTGATTAGAA
>NZ_JACJDP010000132.1:0-236 GCF_014163575.1 Psychromonas sp. SR45-3 | reverse complement strand
ACTACCGCATTTTCTACTGCGCTGCCGTCGTCTTCGGTAAATGCATTGGTGTTCGTGATCGTCACTTCAGGTGCATCGTTAACCGTATTCACCACCGGGGTGGCCGAATCCGTTTCACCATTAATCGTGCCGTCGTTCGGTGTTAACGTAAATTCAGGTAAGGCTGCTCCGCTGTTAACCAGCGCCGCGCCCGCTGCTGTTAAGAGAACCTCATTGCCCACGACCTGGTAGTTGAT
>NZ_JACJDP010000131.1:0-236 GCF_014163575.1 Psychromonas sp. SR45-3 | reverse complement strand
ACTACCGCATTTTCTACTGCGCTGCCGTCGTCTTCGGTAAATGCATTGGTGTTCGTGATCGTCACTTCAGGTGCATCGTTAACCGTATTCACCACCGGGGTGGCCGAATCTGTTTCACCATTAATCGTGCCGTCGTTCGGTGTTAACGTAAATTCAGGTAAGGCTGCTCCGCTGTTAACCAGCGCCGCGCCCGCTGCTGTTAAGAGAACCTCATTGCCCACGACCTGGTAGTTGAT
>NZ_JACJDP010000130.1:0-242 GCF_014163575.1 Psychromonas sp. SR45-3 | reverse complement strand
GCTCCGCTGTTAACCAGCGCCGCGCCCGCTGCTGTTAAGAGAACCTCATTGCCCACGACCTGGTAGTTGATGATGTCATCCACCGTGACCGTGACATCATTACCATCTTCATCAGAGGTGTTAAACGTCGCCACTACCGCATTTTCTACTGCGCTGCCGTCGTCTTCGGTAAATGCATTGGTGTTCGTGATCGTCACTTCAGGTGCATCGTTAACCGTATTCACCACCGGGGTGGCCGAATC
>NZ_JACJDP010000012.1:95764-108991 GCF_014163575.1 Psychromonas sp. SR45-3 | reverse complement strand
TAAATCGCTAAAGCTACTGCATCACTAAACTACTCCCCTATTACATCACTACACCGATAACCATTGCTTATTATTTGCGATGGTTATCGGTGCAATTTATTAACAATAAACTAAATGCCTCTAAAGATTATTCGACCACTATTCCCAAAACCTATCAAGTCCCATAACCTATCAAGTCCCATCACCAGCCCTCTCTCATAACCAATCAAGTTCAATAACAGCCTTCCTCGCAGTATTGAAACAGCATCAGCAATAGAGTAATTCACGCCTTCTTTGCTCTGCAAACTTTACACTTTATCTTGTAAAGTTTACTTCAACTCATTTCCACAAAAACAGAAAAAACAATTTAAAACTTTAAAATCAATCACTTAAAAACTGGCACGTATCTCGCAATATCTATATCAACAACATCATTCAACATACACCAAAAGGAGCATCACATGTTAGGTTGGGCATTAACTTTCTTTATCGTCGCAATTATCGCAGGTGTGTTAGGTTTTGCAGGAATAGCTGGAGCAGCGGCAGGAATAGCTAAAATAATATTCTTTGTCTTTGCCGTATTACTGGTGATTTCATTAATTGCTAACGCACTAAGAGGTCGAACACCAAAGCTTTAGGCATTTAAATGTTAAGCATTAAAACGAGCCTATTTATATACATTAAACATTTGAACTTTAAACATTAAAGTGAATCTATATCACATAAATTAATTATTACTGGAGATCGACTATGAACTTTAACAAACAAAAAACACTATTAGTATTAACACTGGCTTCAACATTAGGTTTAGCGGCTTGTAGCGATGATAGCGCAGAAACAGCAGGCGAAAACATTGACGAAGCAGCTGCAGAAACTAAATCATTTGCAGAAAACGCTGGCGATAATCTTGATACGCTTGTATCAGATACTAAAAATGCAGCAGGAGAAGCCGGCGATACACTAACCGAGGCTGTCTCTGACTCTAAAGATGCCGCTAGCGATGCAGGTGACAAAATAAAAGACGCAGCAACTGATACAGGTAATGCCATAGAAGATGCCTGTGAAGATGTTAAAGGTGAATTAGGCGCTGAAGATAAAGACTGTTAATCGCCAAGTCATAACATATTAAGGTAAACCAAAAACTAACCACTTTTTTAGCCTAAAATAGCTTTAAGAATAGCTTCAATTATGGCTTAAAATATCACTGAAATATGTTAATAGTTAACAAAATGCATCGTGCTAATACACGATGCATTTTTTATTGCGGCTTTGTAAGTTACAAACATCTCATAGACCCCAAAATAACAATTTAGTATCGGGGAGATACACAGAGTTTTTGACGCCCTTTTATTCACTTTAGTTAGGATAACAGCGTTACCATACAAAGCTTATTTAACTCATGTATTAAGCAGGATAACAACGCTTCAGCACCGACATAGCATCATTCAATGCCTTAGTCGTTTCAACACACCCGCCTTTATCGGGATGGTATTTTGCCAATAATTGTCGATAGCGCTTTTTAATAATCACTAAATCACAGGGTTCTTGTAGATCAAGTAAAGCTAATGCGCTGTTCTTTTCACTATTGCCTCCTATATTAAGCCAAAAACTGTCTAGTAAATTATCGACATCTTCACTTGATGTATCGTGCAAATTATTGATATCCAAATAATAATCCCTTAATGGATCATGATTTGCCAACTCAAGGTGTAGATTATACTTAGGGTCATTAGCTCTATTTTGCTGACCTTGCTCGGCGGGTAAAAATTGAATATTTAAGGCTTCAATAATAAGCATGCCCTCTTGAGCGGCTTGTAATTGATCATTTAACTTATAGAGTGCATGAAATAAAAGAAAGTGTTTCTGAAAGAGGTCTAAGTTATCAAAGAAGGTGGCATTTCTAGAAAAAGGTTCTTTTTTCGAGTAAGCCGTATCTATCGAATTTAGTGGCTCTGCTGCTTGTTGTGGAGGTTCTTGTGGAGATGCTTGCTGCTGTAACAGTGTTAACAGATCATACTCTTTGATCCCTTGCGGATAACCTTTAAGCATTTTTAATAGACGACTGTTGTGATAGCTATTTTTTTGTTCCTTGTTTTTCTGCTCACTTTTCTGATCATTGCTTTGTTGATGCTGACTCACTAACACTGCTCCCTTTCATTAACCTATACCCGTTAAGCTAATATCAATAACTGCAATACAATAAATATATGTTTAGTTCTAACTTACAAATTTACACCTGTACCACTACGAACATAAGCGTAGCAGATTTACATCGTCGTATAGTTAGATAGATTAAAAGTTTTGTAAAGAGAATAACTATTTACAAAACTTTTGGCTTAAACTAGCTCCTTTTTCCTGCCTAATATCTGATCATTAAATTAACGAAATTGCTATTAGCAGGTTCCTTAGCTATTTAATCGCCTATTATTTAGTAGTTCTGATCAATGGTACGAAACGTCAAATTAATACGAGCCGTATTGACTTTTTTAGTCGGTGGTAATCGATGTAACCAATGCGTTTGAGTTGCGCCTTTCATAACTAATAAACTGCCATGTTGTAAGAAAATCGACTTCGTATCTTGGTTTACTTTATGTTTAAAAGAAAACTTACGCTCTGCACCAAAACTTAATGAAGCAATCGCCCCATTCTTTTGTAAGTCTGTTTCACCATCATGGTGCCAAGCCATCCCTTCTTCACCAGTACTATAGAGGTTTAATAAACAAGAATTAAACTGATGCCCTGTTGCTTCTTCTACCCTCTTTTTTAATACTAGTAGTTCAGGCGTCCAGGGTAAGGCCACTTTAGTCATATTGGAATAAGTGTAATTAAAAGATTCATTGGCATACCAAGCTACCTTTCTCTTAGTCACAATCACTTCACCTAAAATATTTGCTTGGTCATGTTTCCATTGAATAGTATTAAGCAAAATATCAAAGAAATCATTCGCTTCATCAAAGGGGATTAACAGCCCATGGTACTCTACTATCCCATCATAATTAATAATGTTAATCGGCGACTCTTCTAGCGCTGAAAATAAGTCCAGATTGTACATTCTATTCCCTCTTTTAAAGCAAACTCATCACTAAGCTAATATTTGTAAAACTGCGCTATTTTCTACAAAACTTCACTATCTTCTAGAAAGCTTAATATAAAGAAATAACGACAAAAATATAATAGCAGCCCCTATCAGCTTTTGTGTTTCAAGTATTTCTCCAAGCACCACCATGCTCATGAGCAGTGTCCAAATGGGTTCTAAAATCATGATTAATGCGGCAGTTTCGATCTTAATTGAAAGTTGTCCCATGGTTTGTAATAAATAACGGATTGAAGTCGCAACAACAGCAGAAATAACGAACCAAACTATCACGTAATTAGTTAATTCAAAGTGAGCTTGTTCGTTAAACACAGCAAAAAGTGCAGTAAAAATGCCTACCGTCAATAACTGTATAAAGATAGAGATAAGCGGCTTAACACTGCTGGACATCTTTTTATTAAATACAAAATGCATAGACAGTAACGCAGAAGCAAGTAAAAAACACCATTGGCTTTTCTCTACCTGCCAACCATTAGACAGTGTCATCAACATCATGCCAGCAATCGCAATAGGTAACGCGAACCAGAATGCTCTATTAGGGCGTTGACGAAAAAACAACCATGAAGTAAAAGGTGCAATAATCATCGCTAAGCTCATGATAAAGGCCCCTTCAGAGACGCTGGCAGTGATTGACATCGCATAGACCCAGACCTTCATTGAAACGGCTAAAATAAGGCCAACGGAACACACTGATATAACTTGTTTGAAGTTTAAGCGTAATACTTTTTTATAACAAAAAGGAAATAAGATAAGACTCGCAAACAAAAATCGAACCGATAAAAAGATGTCACCCGGTACTGACTCAATCACTATTTTAGAAGCAATCCAACCAACTGCAGCTAGCAATGTAGCTAATAATAAATGAAACTCTCCGCGCATCGGTTTTCTCTTTTTAATTGTTTTATTTTTACGTTTTATAAACACAAAAAAGCAACCAAACTGTTCCGTAAGGTTGCTTTTAATAAACTGAATGACTAGTCACACTAGTTTAACTGAGTCACAAGAATTAGCTTAACTTATTTGCAACATTCAGATTAACTATGCTTAGAGCTATTCTTGTATAGTTTTAATGTATGGCTTAGTTTACTCAGGCTGACTGTATTCAGGATAATCCGTTAAGCCTTTTTCGGCTCCACCGAATAACGACTCTGGATCATGAGCTGCTAATGGGTAGCCATTTTTAATACGGTTTGGTAAGTCGGGATTAGACACAAATGAACGTCCAAAACCAATCATATCAGCCAATCCACTTTTAATAGCTTGCTCGCCTTTTTCAGCATCATAACGTCCCGCGTAAATTAATGTTCCTTGATAAGCCGCACGAACATTTTCTTTAAATATTAAAGGTGTTTCAGGTGCATCGTCCCAATCCACTTCAGCAATGTGAATATAAACAACATTATGCGTATTCAATAATGCAGCGGCGGCGCTATAAGTTTCTACAGGCGTTTCATCAACCGTACCGTTTAATGAAGTAAACGGCGCTAAACGAACTCCCACGCGATCTGCACCAATAGCATCAACCATTGCAGCAACGACTTCACCTAGAAAACGTAGACGATTTTCAATACTGCCGCCATATTCATCAGTACGATTATTGGCATTTGAATCAATGAATTGATTGATTAAATAACCATTAGCAGCATGTAGTTCAATACCATCAAATCCCGCTTCAAGTGCATTCAGTGCCGCTTGACGATACTCTTCAATCACATTGTTAATATCCGTTTTAGTCATTTGACGAGGTTCAACGACGTCAACAAACCCCGGTGCACCAACACCGTCATCAACAAATACTTTTACATTCTCAGCTTTTAAAGTCGATGAAGAAATCGGTTGAACACCACCCGTGTTATCTGGGTGTGATACTCGACCAACATGCCAAAGCTGAGCAAACATAACACCGCCTTTTGCATGTACGGCATCTGTTACTTTTTTCCAACCCGCAATTTGTTCTGCACTGTATATCCCAGGTGTCCAAGCATACCCCTGACCTAATGCAGAGATTTGTGTGCCTTCACTAATAATAAGCCCTGCACCTGTGCGTTGTGCATAATACTTAGCCATGATGTCATTTGCTTCATTACCCGGTTGAGCAGCACGAGAACGTGTCATCGGTGGCATCACAATGCGGTTTTTTAATGAAAATTTTCCTAATTGAAGTGGTTGAAATAGTAAATCTGTCATCATATTTTCCTTTAAAAAATTATTCAGTTTTAATCAATTCTATTTGATATCCATCGGGTCTGTAATAAAAGCAATATGAGTGGTTGCACCTATAACAGGGCCAGACTCACCTGTCACTTTTCCACCTAATGCATTGTTCTTGCTGCAAGCAGGGTAAATATCTTCAACGCCAAGCGTAAGGATTAATTAAGAAGCGCAGTATCGCTTCGATAGCCAACAATATACGCCACTCCATTGACACTTTAAAATTATGATTAATTATCATAATAATAATTAAATGTTATACATAATCAGGTTAGTTAAAGCATAAAGTTGTTTAAAGTTACTTGAGGTTATTTAAGGTTGCATAGCCTTTAAACACAGCCCATTGTTAATACAATATTATAAAAAGGAGTTTTAAAAATGAAAGAGATGATCGTAAAAAACTATATGGATGTTAATTTTGCGAAGATTTATGAAGATATGCCAGTGATAACCGCATCAATACAACTCATTCAGAAAGAAGCATTAGGTGGGCCCGTTATTGATCAAAATAACATATTACTTGGTTGGATTTCTGAACAGGAATGTTTACACGTAACCACTCAATTTGCTTATCACAACCAGCGAATAGGTTTAGTTCAAGACATCATGCGTAAAGAAGTGCTAAGCGTTAAAGCAGATCAAACAATTTTCTCATTGGCAGAAAAGATGGTGGGTCCTCAACCTAAAACTTACCCAGTGATTAACGAAGACAATAAAGTGGTGGGTGTGATATCTCGCCGTCGCGTATTAAAAGCATTATTAGATAACAATTTTTAATCAAGTTTAAGATGGCTTTTCGGCAGACTAATATAGTTTTACTAAGCTCGTTTCTTAATAAGCTAATTGAACGAATTAAAAACGTCTATTTACTCGATTTTTTAATATCTTATAGTAAATAGACGTAGTACTAGCAAGAAAAAAGTAACGATTCTAAGCAGTAGCGTTAGATGCGTTCAATTTATTAGCCGTCCAAACATACAATAACTCTAATGCTATTGTTGCAGCAGCAAGTGCAGTGATCTCGCTTTGGTCGTAAGCAGGTGATACTTCAACCACATCCATTCCCACCAAGTTAATCCCTTGCAGTGCGCGAATGATTTTTAATGCTCTATCCGAGCTAATACCACCACATACTGGCGTACCCGTACCCGGTGCAAAAGCAGGATCTAAGCAATCAATATCAAAGGTTAAATACACCGGTTTGTCACCGACAATCTGTTTAACCTGAGACACAATCTCATCAACTGATAAATCATTCGCTTGCATCGCATTAATCACATTAAAGCCATGACCTTGCTGCTTATATTCAGTACGAATACCAATTTGCACTGATGATTTAGGGTCAATCAACCCTTCCTTAGGCGCATGGTAAAACATCGTACCATGGTCATAACGACTGCCGTTATTATAAGTATCAGTGTGGGCATCAAAATGAATTAATGCCATTTCACCATGATGCTTTGCATAAGCCCGTAATAAAGGCAGCGTTACAAAATGATCGCCCCCTAAACTGAGTAACATTTTACCACTGCTTAGAATTTGGTCGGCTGCCGCTTCAAGACGTTGTGTCATGTCTTCAGCATCACCACAATCAAATACTAAGTCGCCAGCATCAATCACCTTGGTATGCTCAAACAGTTTAAACTCCCATGGGAATTTTTTACTTTCCCATGACAAGTTAACCGAGGCACGGCGCACAGCATCTGGGCCCATACGCGCACCAGAACGACCTGATGTTGCCATATCAAAAGGCACACCGAGTACAACTACATCTGCACTTTCTGCCAATGGATCTTTCGCTAAAGGATTTTTCACTAACGGACGACGCATAAACGTCATCGCATTAGAATATAATGAGTAATCTTCTTTAGTGAATAAATCGTTAAAGGATGCCGACATTTAAAAACCCTCTAAGTAAGTGTAACCCGCTAAACCTTGCTCTAACTCATCTAAAATACTTTGCTGCTCTTCAACCGATATACGCGATGATGCCAATGCACGGTAATTATCACGAATCGCTTCAACATCGATGTGTACGTATTTCATCACATCTTCAACCGTATCACCTTCATTAATCGATTCTATTTCCCATCCACCCTGCTCATCCACATTAACCACAACGCTGTGCGTGTCGCCAAATAGGTTATGCATATCACCTAAAATCTCTTGATAAGCCCCCACTAAGAAAAAGCCCATTAAGTAAGGTTTATCAGCAGACCAAGCTGGTACTGGTAAGGTCGTTTCAATGCCTTGACCATCAACATATTGGTCAATCACACCATCAGAATCACAGGTGATATCTAATAATACGGCGCGACGTTCGCCCGCATTCTGTAAATTAGACAGCGGTAAAATTGGGAATACTTGATCAATTCCCCACGCATCTGGTACTGATTGGAATAGTGAAAAGTTAACAAAGAACTTATCCGCTAAACGCTCGTTTAAATCATCTAAAATAGGACGATGAAAACGGTTTTTAGTACTCATTTGCGCACTTAATTCATGGTAAATGCGTAATGCAACTTGCTCACCCCAAGCGCGTTCTTGCAAACTTAATACGCCCGTCGCAAATTGATTATGTACTTCTACAATGTCGCTTTGTGTATCGTTGTAAATCTCAATTAACGCACGGTCATCACTGCCGCCAGATAATAAGCTCCAGTTATTCCACATGTTTTGTAGTAATAACGAACCAGGCTCAACCGGTGCTTCAATGACTTCTGGTTTGTAAGTTTCTGCACCAATAACATTGGTGATTAACACCGCGTGATGCGCTGTTAATGAACGCCCAGACTCAGAAATAATCGCAGGTTTAGGTTGATCATAAAGATTACAAATATCACTAATCGTGATCACAATATTACGAGCATATTCCGCTAAACTATAATTCATTGAATTATGAGATTGGCTACGAGTGCCATCGTAATCTACCGCTAAACCGCCACCCACATCTAAATAGTCTAATGGCACACCCATCGTGCGTAATTCACAGTAAAAACGTGCTGCTTCACTCACACCATTACGTACATCACGAATATTCGCCATTTGCGAACCTAGGTGAAAATGTACTAGTTGTAATGTATCTAATTGGTTTTCCGCTTTTAAACGTTCAACAACCGTTAATACCTGAGCAGCAGCAAGACCAAATTTAGACTTTTCACCGCCGCTTGATTGCCATTTACCCGCGCCCTGAGAGGCTAAACGAATACGCAAGCCCATACGCGGCTTAACGCCTAACGAGCGTGCTTCTTCTAACACTAAATCAAGTTCAGATAATTTCTCTAATACAATGAGTACTTTATGACCTAGTTTTTCACCAATTAATGCTAAACGAATATATTCTCTGTCTTTGTAGCCATTACAAACAATCACAGAACTGGCTTTATGCGCCAACGCTAAAACTGCTAATAATTCAGGTTTACTGCCCGCTTCAAGCCCGAGTTGTTTATGCTCTAACTCCGCTTGGCTTGCTAGAATTTCATCAACCACTTCTTTTTGTTGGTTAACTTTAATAGGGTAAACCAATAAATAATTATTATCGTATTCAACTTCTTGAATTGCTTGGTTAAAAGCATCACAAATATTGTGTACACGTTGGTGTAATATTTGCGGAAAACGTACTAAAGCAGGCATGCTTAAATTACGCTCAGCCAATTGCGTTGCAATGTCACTTAATGCAAGTTGATGATCACTGCCACTGCGCGGTGAAACATACACCTCACCTTGGTCGTTGATCCCATAAAAACCTTGGCTCCAGTAACGAACATTGTATTCCGCTCGGATGCGTTCCATATCAGTTGAATGTTGCAAATTTAGATCTCTCAATAATAATGTAAGAATAATGATGACTCAGTGAACTGAAATCACAGCTCGATGACCGCCTTTTTCTTCCTCTAATTAATAGGCATTAAATAGAGTTAAATACAGTGGCCATCGCACAATTTATGTGCTCGGATTATTGGGTAATAATTGCATCACGTCTAGATAATAATTTTGCTTTGCTTAACAAAAAAAATTGAACACATAGCTAGTTCAAACATTTTTATTGATTAAAAAAGCCAATACAGGTCGAAAAATAAGCAATTTAGGAAAATAAAAGTAATTGATTTAAAAAGTATTATACAAAATAAATGCGCAAAATAACGGGTTAGGCTTACAAAAAAATGATGCTAAAGAGTGTGCAAAATAAGAAGAGAATGGGTGGGAAATAAGCACACAATAATAAAATTTATTTTGTGTGCTTATTATATGAATCTAGGAAATTGCTTGAATCTATCAAACAAATTAAATGAACTACCTTTATTGAAATTACTTAACCTCAATTCTGCTTAATGAAAGCAGAATTGAGGTTAGTTAAAATCATAAGGTTATATTTTTTGGCTATACAATGCCGCTAGTTTTGCGTAGTTCAAGGCCAATTATTGAAGCAATAACTGGCTATTGAAAGAGTGTTTAACGAAAATATCCGCGGAAATAACGATGTTGTATCACTTTGCTTATCCATAACTGAGGTTACTTAAGCTTAGTCACCAGAATTTGTTCAACGCGAACACCTTCTAGGTCCAACACTTCAAACTTGTAACCTTGGTGGGTAAAGTGATCCGTGCGTTTAGGTAAACGTTTCAACGTATAAATCATAAAACCCGCAATCGTTTCATATTGAATACGATCAGGAAACTCTTCAATCGCCAAGCAACGCATTACCTCATTAATTGGCGTTAAGCCCTCAATCAACCAAGACGATTCATCCCTTTGTACAATTTGCTCTTCATCTTGATGCGTGATCAATTCACCCATAAAGCTGCTCAACAGATCTTTTACCGTCACAATACCCACCACGGTGGCGTATTCATTAACAATTACCGCAAAAGGTTGAGTGGCCACTTTAAAGGCATTCAATGCTTCAGAAAGCGTCAAGGTTTCAGGTAAATAGAACAAGTCTTTATCCACCTGTGTGGGGTGAATTTGTGCCAGCTCTCCTTTTAACACTAAGCGTAAAATCTCTTTTGATTCAATACTGCCACGAATTTTATCCAAGCCACCATCACACACTAGAAAGTCATTATGAGGTTGTTCGATAATTTTTTGGCTGATTTCATCACTGCTATCGTCTAAATCAAAAAAAATGATTTGATCACGCGGGGTCATCACACTACCAATAGTACTTACTTCTAAATCAAATACATTACCAATCAGTTGATATTCTTGCTTTTGCAAACTGCCATCTTCTGCCCCCGCATCCATCATCGCGATAATATCTTCCGTTGTCACCAGCTCGGTACGTTCCGTTGGAATATGAAATAAGCGCAACATTATATTTGTCAGGCCGTTAAACAAAAACACCGCAGGCATCAACAAAAAGGTTATCCAACGCATCAAGGATACGATACGAATAGCCACCGCTTCCGGCATAATAATCGCCAACCGTTTAGGTAATAAATCAGCAAATAAAATAAATAAAGAAGTTAGGCAAATAAAAGAAAGGATAAAACTGACTTCGCCCAATAACGGGCCTTGATAAAACACACTGAGCATCTGGCGAATATAAGGCGTTAATGCCTGCTCACCGATAATACCGCCAAGAATAGAGATACCATTTAAGGCAATTTGCATCATCGCAAAAAAGTTACCCGGTTGCTGTTGCAACTCAATCACATCAAGTGCTTTAGCACTGCCCTCATCCGCCATCACGCGCAGTTTAATCTTCCTAGCCGCCGCAATAGAAATCTCCGACATAGCAAATAAAGCACCCGCTAATATTAATAAAACAATGCTCAACACATCACTCATGTTCAAACCCTTTCATCACACTATAGCCACCCAAATTGATGACTATTTAACACATTACCAATACGCTTTATGCAACCGCTTCCGGATATATAGCGCTAAAATTAGCCGCATTATAGAGCGAGTTTCAAGTTCGACAACGGTTATTTTTTTAATTATGGAAATCTACTAGTATGGTTGGGTTAAGTAATTGAATGTAAACATGAAAGTGGGTGATTTAATATCGAGTCTTTAGAAAGTCTATCAATCAACTTATCTACCAGAAACTTGCTTTATAAAATATCAATTTATAGAGCAAGTTTCTGGTATAAAACAACAGCCAGTTAGCCATTGTTTTTCTGTCGTTCGAAATGCTTTACTTCACTGATTTTTTAGCCTCTTCAACTGCTTTAGTTATCATTTCGATAACATTCTTATCTAACTTGGGCCCAGTATCTATATTTCTTTCTTTATCGAAAAGCCTCATTATCATTTCAATTTTGATATCTTTCTTAAGTAGAATAGGATCAAGTTTAGCTTGTTCACAATGTTCTTCTAAAGATCCACTTAATTGCTCTGTTAATATATGAGCTTTAAGCATAAGCATTTTCTCTTTATTTAAAGCAATAATATGATTCACTAAGAAGTACAACAATGCAGAAAAAGCCCCAATTATTAAAGTTGATGCAGTTATCATAGGCAATCGACTTAATAAAATATCCAACATAGATACGCTCTTACCTGCAATAGTGGGAATTAGATCCAGAAACCCTTTTGCATTATCGTATATTTCATAAAAAATATAACCTAAAATACCAATCAATATTGCAGATAATATTGCATATATTCTTAATTGTGTTCTTGCTTCTTTAGTAAAACCCTTCATATTGAAGCTATATAGATCCTTTTCCTTTTCAGCGTCTCGTATTTCCTTATTAAGGATTTCTAATTTTTTATTTTCAGTATCTAGCCTACTTTCAAATTTAGCCAATTCGGCAACTGCAACCTTACTTTGCAAACCTAAATCTTCTAATTGATTATTTTTATTTTTAATATCTGCACTTTTAGAAGCCTTTTGAGCTTCAAGAGCAGTAAGTTCATCTCTATTGTCACTTAGCACTTTATCAAGTTTATTTAAAATTGCTTCTTTAACTTTATGCCCTTCTTTCAACCTGCCCGCTTCATCCTCTAATGTGTTAATTTTATTTTGTAATAAGGCAAGCTGTGAACTCTTTTCTGTAACTTTAAGATTAAGCGACTCTTCGAAATTTTTAGTTCTATTTAATGCACTCATAGTATGTGAATCAAGAGTTTTATATGACTGGACAAGTTCAGTTAACACATCTGTATTTAATATTTTATTAGCGGGGATATATTGTAAATTATCTAACTGATAATTGTGTGGAATAGCTACTCCCAGAACTACGGAGTGTATATTGCAAACAGGAGGCTCTTCATTTATTTTGTTACTTGGCTTGAGTAATATCGACTCCCACTTTTGTTCACCGTGCTTTATTAAAATAAGTTCGTTATCAATATCGTTATTCGATACTTTTAGGTTTTTCAATGTAGTAAAATTAATAGATGAAATATAGACTGGTTCATTAAATAATATAACGAATCCATTTTTCCGTCTGATAAGCATAGATGATTCTTCACCGATTACCCCTGCTTGAATTAACTTACCAAAAGAATTTTCATTTATAGGGCTAGCAATTGATACATTTTCATTTTTCTTATCATTTGTTGAAGGAAAAGTATTAAATAAAGAGATAAGGGTTTCCTCTATATGATTTAGCTCGGATTCAATTGCAGTCATATCATAAGGAACGAAACGCATCTCATTATTATATTCTTCACTTCGAGTAATCATTTAAAACCCTTAATTTCATTATAAATTTCAATAATCTAGCTATAATACAGAATGAAATGTTATTTACATTAACTATAAACATAAAAAGTGATGCTTATGTTTAATTTATATAAAAAACCAATGCTGACCTAACATTTTCAACATCAGCTTAGAACATTGCTCAATGTGTCTACATCATCCCACCGTTGAGTTTTCCCAAGGTAACCTTTAATTTTAGCAACAGCAAACAGGACGTTTGCGGTAGTTTCAGAATGGCCATGGACGGCCATCCTGAAACGGTGCGTTTAAAATTAATGGTTAGCTT
>NZ_JACJDP010000012.1:81568-95664 GCF_014163575.1 Psychromonas sp. SR45-3 | reverse complement strand
CATGGACGGCCATCCTGAAACGGTGCGTTTAAAATTAATGGTTAGCTTGGAGCAGAAAAGGACTCGGTTGGCCTTTCCTTTGCTTACTTTCCTTTGGCCACTCAAAGGAAAGTAAAGTCGCCGCAAGGGCGAAACACCAAGCAAAAAATAATAAAAATGACTGGATGAGCGCAGACGAACCATTATCACCAATTAGGTTAAGCCTTGCCTTTTTCTTTGCTATTTGTAGGTATAATTTTATTTTGGGCAAGCAAAAGAAAGTAAAGTCGCCGCAAGGGCGAAACACCAAACAAAAAATAATAAAAATGACTGGATGAGCGCAGACGAACATTAACCTCATAGCTATAAACTTCATAGCTTCATAGCTTCATAGCTACATAATAAGATAACAACATAAATCAAAAAGCTAAACTACGCCGTCGATACTGGCATACCATCACCATACAAAAAAGACGGATCTGCAGCGTCCGCCTGCACATCAATCGACAACATGGTCACTTGCCCCACAATATTCGCAAATGACGAATCTGCGGCATCCAGGCCAATACCTACCCTAACCAACCCACTAACTGGTGCCATACGCGTTGCATCAAAAAGATACCAACGATCTTGCAAATAAACTTCAAAGAAACCATGAAAATCAGGTGGTTTTAATCCAACCGCATAACCCGACACATAGCGCGCAGGGATCCCCAAAGCACGACATAGCGCAATACTCACATGTGCAAAATCACGACAAACACCTGCTCGCTGAATGAGTACATCACAAGCGCTTGACGAAGCATCCGTACTTCCTGCAACATAGTCAATATGTGCATTTACCCAATTACAAATTTCCTCAACGCGCGAGTAACCACTGGCTAATTGACCAAACTCTTTCCAAGCAAACCGCCCGAGACGATCTGACTCACAATAACGACTCGGACTTAAAAAAGGCAAAACTGAAGCCGGTAACCTTTTATGCTCTACCTCATTTAAATAAAATATGCGCTCTATTTCTGGTGATAATTCAACGGTAGCATTATATCGAACGCTAAGTTCACAAGGGTCTGTTTTTAAACGCAAGCCACGACAACCAAAATCATTTAATTGAAACCATTCACTGTCGATAAAAGGATAAATAACAAGATTTTCTTGCACTGTTTTTTGATGCACAGTATCCGCGGCTGCAATGTTAAAAACAAAGCTTGAGGGAGATTCAACGGTATAAATAAGCTCTGAAGATATATTGACTAAATACATAACAGATAACCTCTAATGAACGATCGCCATAACAACCAATAAATACAAATAAACACCCTGTATCATTGAATCTTTTATATAATTAAACGAAATTCTGGTTTATACATTAATTGATTTAACTCACCGAGTATATGCACAATAAGTGATGAAAGCCTTTCATTTTTAACAAAAAAATAAAAACACCTCCTATAGGGTACATGCCACACCTGAAATAATTACGCTTAATAAATAATACTCAGAGTAAAATCAAAGCAGTTAAAGTTAAACCTATTAAACTAAAACTGTTCTAAAAAAATAGCACTTTACTCTGTAAAATGCTTCTAACTCCCAGTTTAAAACCTTGTTCAATAAAGACAATATCCATTACCGCTATGTTTTTTCAAAAGCACTGCATTTAACAAAGCCAAACAACACATTTGGCTTAATTTCGTAAAACTTCCTTATTTAAGGTATAAATCATAGGTTTAAAATAGCGCTAACCTGAGTGCATGAATATAAATAATAAAAGTAAAACCCGACTATTTACTTGAATCATAAACGTATCCGCAGAGTAATATTTTCATCAAAAAACAAGGCTAAGTCACTATATAAGAAACAAATTCTTAACCGGCAGATATAAGGTGTGTTTTTGTTAACAAGTCCTGTAACATTATCAAAAAAATACCTAGTTAGAGCTATTTGCGTGTAAGTTCATCAGAGCACCTACTAAGGTTTACATTAGTGAACGATTTAATTACCTATTAAATCCTTACAATTAATTTGAAACACTACAGTTTACTTTCATCAAAAACCTATTGTATTTAATGGGTTTTAATATCAACCAAGTTTTAATATCAACCAAGGTTAAATTTAATGCGTAAAAATCTGCCCGTTATCGATCAACGAAAAACATTCTCTCCAGATTCCAAGTTAATTTCAGTAACAGACAACGATGGCAATATAACTTATTGTAACGATGCTTTTATTGAAATAAGTGGTTTTTCGCGTGATGAATTAATTGGCCAACCGCATAACCTAATCAGACATCCCGATATGCCAGCAGCAGCATTTGAAGTAATGTGGGAGCACCTAAAGCAAGGTAAACCTTGGATGGGTTTGGTTAAAAACCGCTGTAAAGATGGGCAATATTATTGGGTTGATGCCTATGTCACACCCGTGACTGAAAATGGTGTCATTATTGGCTATGAGTCTGTTCGGTCATGCCCTAAACAGGAGAATGTAGAAAGAGCAGAAAAGCTTTATAAACGAGTAAATGCAGGTAAAGGGCTGAATAAACCTGCGCCTGTTTCAGCGCCAACTATATTTATAAGTGTCATGTTGATTTTGTCTATTGTTTGTTATATAGCAGGGTCAATACCCGTTGCATTTAGCCTTCTTGTTTGTTCAACTATTTTACATGGTATTTGGGTTAGCGCGGTAAAAAAACGCATTATCACTAATTTATCTCAACGTTTAAAACATAACTTTTCTCATGAACAAGCGGTGCAATCCTATACAAACAACACTGGTATGTTGGGTAGTTTAGAAGTAGAAATTCTTAGTCAACAGGCTCATTTAACAACTATTATTAGTCGTATTGAAGATGCGGCAAAAAAAGTGTCTGCAGGCTCTCATCAATCATCGACACTTGTGCAAAACTCTAAAAATAGCCTGGAGCAACAACAGTCAGAAACCACTCAAGTTGCAACTGCAATGAATGAAATAACATCAACAATTGCAGAGGTCTCTGAACGAGTTAACGATACGGCAAAATATACTGAAACTGCATTTGGACTTGCTATAGAGGGTAAAAAACTATCTGAAGTTACCAGTAATTCAATCAATGAACTTCGAGAAACGGTGCAAACCATTAGTCAATCGGTTATTAGCGTATCAGAACAATCAAAATTAATTGCTACAGCGACGAATATGATTGAGAAAATTGCAAAACAGACCAATTTACTTGCATTAAATGCCGCGATTGAAGCCGCTCGAGCAGGCGAACAAGGCAGAGGTTTTGCGGTGGTTGCCGATGAAGTGAGGAACCTTGCCAAGAATACACAAGATTCAACCAGTGAGATTTATAATATCGTTGAATTATTAACCCAAAAAACAGACGATGCCGTCGCTCACGTGCAAAAAGGCACCATTGAAGCAAATAACGGTTTAGAAAGGGTATTAGAGAGTGGGGAAATGCTTAATGGCATTGTTGACTCTGTTGGTAAAATTTCAGATATGTCTATCCAAATCGCCGCAGCTGTTGAACAGCAAACTCACGTATCTGAAGATATTAATCGTCAAGTAGTCAGTATTTCAGACTTAACCGATGACAATGTAACTATTACAAGTGATGCAGCCTCTTCTATTAATGACCTGAGTAAAACTGCTGACGATCTTCATGAGCTAGTGATCCGCTTTAAATAACTTCCAGTCTTTAAATAAGCAGGTAATAAAAAAGTATCAATGGATGGGGTCAGTATTGCCTTCTGCCCCATTGATTTAAAAGGGCTTTAAATAAGACATTACTCGATAAAAGCCAAAAATAAACCTTATTACTTTAAACAAGTAATAAGGTAACTTAACGACAGTGCTAAAACACTGCCGACAACCACCACAATAACTGAGACAGCTTAACAATTAACAACAAACAACTAACAACTAACAACTAACAACTAAAAATTCACAGACACTAAATATTAATGACTATGCAGCGGTAAGCCTGAACTTTTTAGTTTCATTATTTAACGTATTTGCCATATTAGATAATTCGTTACTTGATTCAGCAATATGCCTTACCGCTTGTTCAGTCTCACATGTACCAGTATTAATACCTTCTATATTTTGCGCAATTTCATCAATCGTAACACTCTGTTGTTCAGTAGCCGCTGCAATTTGAGCGACCATATCAGAGATACCTTCAACACTTAATGCTACATCAGCATTGATTTGATTCGCTTGATACGCAATTTCTTGAACCTTGTCGGTTTGAATAACATTATCATTCATGGTTTCTACTATGGCACTACTACCACTCACTATCGCTTCAATAATCACTTCAATCTCTTTTGTTGATTTTTGTGTTGATTGAGCGAGATTCCTTACTTCATCGGCAACAACAGCAAAACCTCGTCCTTGATCTCCCGCCCTTGCTGCTTCAATAGCCGCATTTAACGCCAGTAGGTTAGTTTGTTCTGCTACCTGTTTAATAACACCTAACATATTAGCAATTTGATCCGAGTCATCGCGCAGTTTAGACATTTCTATCGCTGTCTCTTTCGTTTTTGCACCAAGTGAAATTAAAGCTTGGTAAGTTTCCTCGATATGTTCTGCACCTTGTTTTGATTTTGATTGGATATCTTCACAAATATTCGAGGCGTTTGCAGTCGTTGATGCAATTTCCCTTACTGATGCACCCATTTCAGTTGTCGCGGTAACAACCTGCTCCGTTTGTCTTTGCTGTTCAGTAACGGAAGCACTTGTCTGTTCAGTGACTGAGGCGAGTTCATCCGCTGTCGTCCCTTGTTGCATGGCTATATCAGCAAGGTCCCCGATCATAGAACGAAGGTTATTTACCATGGCAGACAATGCAACTTGTAATGCCCCTACTTCATCATAAGCATGCACCTCAATCTTATTACTTAGGTCACCTTCGGCTATCTTGGTAGCAAAAGAAGATGCCGCAATAATAGGGTTAGCAATTTTTTTAGAAAAGTACAGTCCTAATAAACTGACGATAATGGCGCAAATTATAATCAGTACGATGGCAAAGAATATTCCTTCATAGACTGAAGCAAAGGCTTCTGCTTGATCTATTTCACTTAATATAACCCAATTAAAATTATCTATTTTAATATTGTCATAAGCAGATAAAACATTGTTTCCATTATAATCTTTAATTATACCAACACCATGCTCTCCAGCCAAAGCAAGGGAAACGGCTTCTGTATCAACACCATTATTTGCGACATTCCCTGCGAAGCTTGCCATTAATGAACGACCAGTGGGATCTAAAAATGAATTAGAACGCATAAGTTTATCTTCACCAACTAAGTAACTTTCACCTGTTTCGCCCATACCATCACGTACAGCCATTATCTGATTGGTGCCATCACTAGAAAGTTGCAATGCTAATATAATGTCACTGCCTTTAATAGGAATAGCGATAAATGCAGCAGGATCGCCATTACTTGGCGCATAGGGTTGAAAATCGACAATGCCATAACTACCGGTATTACGTACCTGCTGGATAAGTTGACCTAAATTAGAACTTGCATATTTTCCGTTCAAGATATTGGTCTGATAATCCGCTTCTTTGGCTTGGGTGTAAAAAATCATCCCCTGCTTATCAACTAAAAACAAATCATAATAATCATACTGTTTTATATAGTCAGTAAAATAAGCATCATAATTTTGCTCATCTAAATTTCCGATGGTATTTGCTAACACTGTAATGTCTGAAACACGCTGCTCAAAAAAGGTTTCTATTTGCGACTTTTTTATTTGATTAATTGCTTCGAGTGATTGTGATACTTTATATTCGACATCTTCTACAGCATACATAGTGATAATACTGCTTGTTATCATTGCGGGTAAGAGCCCTAATAATAAGAATGCTAAAGTGAGTTTTGTTTTAAGGCTCCAATAAGCAATATTAAAGACTGAACGCTGTGCTAATTTTTCCATTGTAAATATCCTGTTAATTGTTAATTGTTAATTGTTATCTTGGCTACCTGTAAAAAGAACAGGACAACGCTATCAGTCAAAAAATCAATTCATTGCCTTCTTACTAAGATCATAATGATTTTCATCATTTTCCATTTTCTCAGCACACCCATTATGATCTTCGGTCATATTTTCAATTTCAGCAGAATTTGAAAATTAATATTTAATAATAGGTAGGAATTTGAAATCGTCAATTGTATTACAATAACTTTATTGATCTAAAGCAAGTTTACATACATTTAGTTAGCCACTGGGAATGGTAGGCCTAAGCGGGGAAGTCTTTCTTTTTTACTATTACCTCAAATAACTTCTTGGATTCAAATAAAACTTACTCAATTTGGTCAAATCGAGGCACAATCAATTTCCCCAAGCCATCAATTACTTTTAGCAAAGCCAAACAGGGTATTTAGCTTAAGTTCATACTGCGTATGGATGTGCTGTACAAGCTGATGCGTTAAATAAGGAATTGCTTTGCTATTTGTAGGTATAGCTTTTATTTAATACCAACTACATTAAGTATGTGATCAAATATTGCGCAGGAAAATGGGGAAATTTAAGGCAGAGTAAAATATCTATTATCAAACTCCATTAAAAATGGGAGGATTACCAAATAGATTGTTCCCTTTACAAAACGTTTAACGTGAAAAGAGCTCCTTTTTAGCAACAAGATTGATCAGCTATTTAGCAGAATTGGTAAAATAGGGAATGAAAAAGTGATTTATTTGCAAAGCCAAACGGAGCGTTTGGCTTTGATTTGAAGTAAAATTATAATTCAATACATTGTTCAGATGATGATGACTTACCAATGCTATTTGACGCACTAACACGATAACAATAAGTTTCACCGACTTGAACACCTTCGTCATTATATGATGTTATATTTTCAGCAACATAATACGTGGTTCCATAATCAACATTAGATTGAATTCGGCGCTCAATAATAAATTCTACTTCATTATCAGAATTATCCCCCCAGGTGATATATAAATCGACTTGATTCGCTTGTTCCAAGCTTTCCTCTTCAACAATAGATTCATTAACAATCGTCCCATTAACAATCGATCCATTAACAATCGATCCATTAATAATAGGAGCTTCATTCTTTGAATCCTCAACTAGAGTCGTCTCTGAAGTAATGTCTTCTGCTTTAGCCTCTTCTGTAACGATTATTGAATCTAATGACTCTTTAGCACCAGATTCTTCACTTGACTCAGCTTGTTTTGATACTTTAGCAGGCTCTGAACTTGATGAACCAGATGATCCACACCCCATCAATAAAACAGGACAAAGAATTAACACCACCTTAAATAGAGTACTTTTTAAAATCATCATTTTTGTCTCCAACAAAAGTGATGATTCAGAAATTTTTATATATAACAGAAGAAAAAATGAAGAGGATAAATGAGAAGTATCATCGCCTCGGTAACTCCGCTGCCGTAGACGATTAATTGTCAATAGGCCGGTGGTTTTGCGTATTAAGGTTTCCCTTAAGTTGCCTTTTTCTAGCTAATAATATTGTAATTACTGAATCAGATGCATTAGCGCAATAGATTATTATTAATATATTAGTTTATCGAATTGGTAAAAATAAATTAGACAACTATTTATAGCACGCTTTAATTTTAATACAAATTCGAAACGTCCTTTGTGATGCAACAAAATTAAAAACCAAAATTTATCAACAACTTGACGAAAAACTTAATAAGTCAAAAAAATATAAAACCTACCTATAACAGCCTATTAATTCAAATAATCACAATATAATTACTTCCTGGATTCGCATAATAAGAACCAAGCTATTCTTGAAAGATCAGGAAAAATGGTTAGTTTTTGCCGCCTGACTCCTTTGATGGTTAAGTACAGGTTTACTCGAGTCCAAAATAAAAGCGACATTGCTCTGAGGTAAGATTATCGTATTAGGGATATCTTTTGTCATAATAACCAATTAAATCAACACTAAAGGCAAGATATGATAGACGCATCAACTTTTTCATTGCAGCATTTTCAACATAACAAGGATCACTGCCGTGGCGCCTACACTTAATTTTAAAAGCATAGTGGTATCCACCACTATTGCTGCTGCTCTCTATATGATGGCGTTTACGTTAGCAAGCTATTCCATTTCATTTTCATATAGCGCTGCGGTTATATTAATAACACTGACCTGTTGGAGCGCTTCATTGCTCCCCCCTTTTCTGACTGGATTAATGTTTTTTGCATTATCAATTGTATTGCAATTAATTGAACCTAACGCTCTATTCTCAGGGTTCTCTTCCACCGCTGTTTGGCTGATTATCTCAGGGTTTATTATTGGCTCTGCTATTTCCACCTCTGCTTTAGATAAAAAATGTGCTTCATTCATCGCTCCACATTTAACACTTAGCTATCCACGACTTATCTCAGGTTTAGTGTTTAGTGCCATTATTTTAGGGTTTATTATGCCCTCTTCAGTTGGTCGCGCCGTGGTATTAATTCCAGTGGGGATGGCGCTTGCTGAGCATGTGGGCTTTGCTCAAGGAAGTAATGGCCGTAAAGGTGTGGCAACGGCGTTAGCAATTGCATGCAACATGCCTAGTTTTGCTGTATTACCGGCAAATATTCCTAATATGATTTTAGTTGGTTCGAGTGAAACACTGTTTAATATACACTTTGGCTATATGGAGTATTTACTATTACATTTCCCAATATTAGGGATTGTTAAATCTTTGTTAATTGTCTACTTAGTATTGAAGTTATTTCCAGCCTCAATCGTCGAAAAGCCGACTAAGAGCTTGTATTCGCAGGATACAAACAAGTCGAGTGATCATATACACATCAATATATTACAAAGAAAAGTTGTCGTTATTCTCGGACTCACCTTGCTGTTTTGGATCACTGACTCAATACATGGTGTGAACCCAGCATAGGTCGGTCTTGTTGCGACTATCGTTTTATTATTACCACGATGGGGTGTGCTTGAAACCAAGAAATTTAACAGTTCAGTTGATTTTGGTACCGTCGTATTTGTTGCTGCAGCACTCGGCTTAGGCACATTGGTTAATGTTTCAGGTGTAGGTGCGTTTATGGGAGAAGCATTTACTCATTTATTACCGAGCGCATCGGAAAACAGTTTTTTTAGTTTTATGTCGCTTTCGCTTATTTCAACATTAACAGGATTAGTAACAACCGTTCCCGGTGTCCCTACCGTACTTTCACCAATGGCCACTGATTTTGCGCAAGCCACAGGACTTTCATTACCCGCAGTATTAATGACACAAGTTATCGGCTTTTCAACTGTATTATTCCCTTATCAAGTCGCTCCTTTAGTGCTTGCCATGCAGTTATCAAGGGAGTCACTTGCGAGCTTAGTAAAAATAACCATACCGTTGGCGATATTAACCATAGTCGTGTTAATGCCACTTGATTATTTATGGTGGCAACTATTGGGCTGGATATAATGACTGAACAAGAAAATAATAGCTTTTATAATTTTTGACTAGGCATGGCCTTAAAGATAAGAGCCGTCAGGAGGAAGTGAACGCTGGATTAATCGCCGTTGTGGGGTTAGGTATTATTGATAGCTGTTGTTTTAAATATTTTTTAATAGGTATTGTTGTTAGACGCTGTTTTGGATAATTGTTAAGGGATGCTTTGGTAAAGATTGTTTTGAAATAAAGTTGCGAGGAGATAACTTAGCATGGCTAAGCTTACTACCTCGCAAAGCGATCAAAAGGTTTAAACTAGCGCCCAATATCCCAGAAAAATAACAGTATTAGGCTGAAAATCCATTAGTATTCGTACTTTTGATCAATTTTTCTTTTCTCAATAAGATAAGTTTTATTATCGATTTGATCAGCAATCAATAGTTCTTCTAAAGCAATTAATTCCTTACCTTTTTCTTTTCTTAAATATGTTTTAGTCATATCGTAGTTAATTGACTGAGCACCATCATAACCACTGACAGGATCCCATAAAATAGAGGCAGGCCAAAATAATAAATTAACAACGCCAAACCCAGGCTCTCTAGCATAGAAAGAACCAAACCCAGGTAAAAGCCCCAACGCAGCACCAACCATTGGTTTTTTTTCTTCGATTAAAACACCTTCATTTTCAAAAGCTGCATATTCCCTTTTTTGCATTGAATTTAATCCACCTGCACACCCAGATATTATTAAAGCGGAGAGAGCCAATGCAGCAACCTTTATAAATTTCATTTCTTACCCTTTTTAAATTTAAATCATCGAAGACGATTGTTAGTCTTTTATATTATTTAGATAAATTACGTTTCTTTCACTTTGAGATGTCAGAAATTAATATCAAAGTCTTAGCGTAATCTCTACGTGGTTATTTGAATTAAATTAAATATAGGAAATTGCACTTATTATGAGAATCTAGGAAAGGATATGGACACAATGAGTTAACTCAATAATGGAACATCTTTCCATTAAATAAAGAAGCTATATTTAATTCGCGCACACAATACATTAAAAACATATTACAATCAAAAAAATACCACCATATAGGCAATCTCATTTCAGTGATTGCAAAAAGATGTTCTAAATATCAAAGAAATGATTTATTAAATAAGTATTAATAACTCTGTATGGGGTTGATTTAAAATGTTTTAAGCAGGTAATTTTATCGATAGAAAATGATAAAACATAAGATTATTGACTTACTTTTGTGTTCATAAGGTATCAGATAAAAAATGCTATCTAACTACTTGGATAGCATTTTTTCATTAATAAATTTATTTAATAAGAAGCTATTTGTTCTTTCTCTGCCATTTTATATATGTTGATAAACATCTTATAACAATCAGACAATCCTACTAATAAATTAAACACTATAATTTGTTATGGGATATTATACTTAACTCAAATTAGTTAAGCTTTGCTACGTTTTATTAGCAGTAAAGCCAAACCGAGAAATAACATACTAATTGTAGCTGGCTCAGGGACATTCACACCTATTGTAGGGTCATTGTAAGGGTCTGTATCAGCTGCATAATTATCTGAAAGTAAAGCATAATCAAAACCGTAAAAATCCGCAGAACCATTCCTTTCAATGACAACATCAAGGTAACCTAATGAGTTGATACTTGTAAGCACATCAGGTGCAAGGTCAAAATATCTTACAACTGTACTAGGGTAACCGTCATTAAAAGACCAATTTTGCGCTATACCATTATAAGTTGTAGTCACAGCTCCAAAAGTTGAAGCTTGGAAATCTGCCATATCAAACCACATACTTCCTGATGTCCAACCGTTGCCTAGTCCAGTGAAAGAAAATGTCGTTGTAGTACCTGTTTGAGGGCTGTATCCTGGATGTGCAGTACTATATGAATCAGTATATTGAGCACCATTTGTTGCAGCTACCTCATCCGGTGTACGTCCATCATAAATGGGGGCAAATGGTGGATGATTAGCGTTATCAGCAATTCCGGCACCATAACCATCATTGTCACCAATCATAATCACAGCAGCCCAAGTTGGGCTAATCATCATTGTTAGTAAAGTAATATAAAGTAGTTTAAACATTGTGTATCCCTCCAGTAATGAGTAAAGATCAATATTTGACTCCAAATCCTTGAAGCTAAGTATAAACAGAGCAAGTTAAGTGCCACAATTAAAGCGCATAAAAATCAATTAAATATAATAACCCTAAAATAACAATGTAAAAAAATCCGTCGTATTTTATTCTTTTAGGATGAGTAAAGTTAATTTATTTATTTTTTCATTCAAAATACATTCTCAATTTTAGCGCATGCCAATGGACACAGTATTGCTTTTGCCTGATTGTAACCAAAACACTTCAGATAAAATATTACCCAAAGTGGCCACATTCTATCCGCCGCTTAGTTTTCCCAAGGTAATCATTAATTTTAACAACAGCAAACAGGGCGTTTGAGATAGTTTCAGAATGGATATGGACGGTCATCATGAAACTATGTTTTTAAAGTGAATAGCTAGCTTGGATCAGAAAATGAATCGGTCTGCCTTTTTCTTTGCTATTTATAGGTATAATTTTATTTTGGGAAAGCAAAATAAAGTCACTCGACGCAAGGGCGCAACGCCTAGCAAATAAATATCAAAATATCTGGATAAGTGCAGACGACGAAGAATACTCACAAAAATAAAAGTCTCGGATTCAACTAAATAACATCGACATTATCGAGGGCTATTTACATTGTTCTGAAAAGAGAGTACTTAAATAAATTAATTTTAAGCAATTGATTTTTAATGCTTAGTTATTTTTTTAAATGTTAATGATTAATAAATATGATATGTGTATGACCGACCCAAATTTCGTATCAGTTCGATCACTTTAACAGTATCTGTGTTAAAAAAGGCTTAGGTTGTGGGAAAATTGAAATAATCAATTAAGGAATGATGAAAGGCGATGTGCTCCTGAAGCAGGCTATCGCACTATCTAAAAACGAATAAATGCATATAAATAGCATTAGAACTGTCATTCCGCGCTGAATAACGATTAAACTTCACCTTTGAAAAGTAATTTTAATCACGGAGTGATACGGTAGTGAAAAAGTGATTAACCGCGTTCTTACTTTTTGATTTATTACTCTCAACTGTCACCATAAACTTTGTTGAGTTTTTCTTTACCACTGTGTGCAACGGCTTTGACTTTTTTGTTGATCACAATGGCATACGAAATAAAGTCGCTGACAGGACCAAACTAGTATTAATAATGCCGCAATGCGCACATCTAATATGTTAATAATGAGTAAATCTAATAGGAAAACTGTTCTAATGAAGCGTCATCGATAATAGCGTTTAGCTTTTTCAGATCACGCTCAGTGCTATCCACCAGTTCGTTATTGAAGATAAATGCAGGTACGTTGCCAGCAGGATCAATCCATGTTTTATAATTGACTTCAACTAATGGGTCACCACGTTTTTTGATTACCCAACTCGATTCAACTTGTGAAACACGAACATAAAGATCATTAATTGCTACTTGTTCACTACAAGAAACAATATTAATAGTGATGATTGTTTCCTCAAAGGAAGTGTTAACACAGGTAATGAGCTCTCGATTTTTAAACGGCCAAGGGCTGTTTATAATCGTTCGCAATAAATATTGTTGATTATTATAGACTGTCAATACTTCTACGCTATCCAACCGCTGTAACCATTGCGATGTTTGCTTTATATTTGATAAGACTCTAAACACAAGCTCTTTAGATTTGTAAGTATAAAAACGCGCTTCCACCTGTTTAAAATCGCTTTGCTCGTGTTGCTTTAAATCAACCTGAACACTCGCCATTGATTCAGCTACTTTTTTCTGTTGCAACTGTACATTGGCACAACCAGAAAACCACAGAGTAGAAACTAACAAAAAATACACAGAAATTATGCTTAAACGATATTCCATTAATGATCTCCATTCCATAAAAGAACAGTGACACAATAAAAATCCACTGTTTAACAACTAAAGAAGCATAACACACTGTATATGTTGAATAGGTTTTACGTTCTTTCATTTCAATCTCCAGTTAAATCAATAATGTCTTCACTGGGTTAGTCGTATCAATTAAACCACGTCCTATCGTTAGGTCGTCATTCGCGTATATCTGCAAATGCCCTGCAATCATCAAGTGATTTTAAGCTCCAATAACGAAAAAACCCTAGTTTATTTGCATAAACTAGGGTTTAGAATGGTTGGAATTGGCCGATAAGCCGGGGTCTGTCGTTGAATCGTCATTCGCGTATATCTGCAAATGCCCTTCAATCATCAAACGATTTACAAAGATTAAACTCCAGAAACGAAAAAACCGCTACCTAATTGCTTAGATAGCGGTTTTTAAAATGGTTGGAGTTGGCCTGTAAGCCGGGTTCTGTCGTTGAATCGTCATTCGCGTATATCTGCAAATGCCCTGCAATCATCAAGTGATTTACAAAGATTAAACTCCAAAAACGAACAAACCCTAGTTTATTTGCATAAACTAGGGTTTAAAATGGTTGGAGTTGGCCGATAAGCCGGGGTCTGTCGTTGAATAGTCATTCGCGTATATCTGCAAATGCCCTGCAATCATCAAACGATTTACAAAGATTAAACTCCAGAAACGAAAAAACCGCTACCTAATTGCTTAGATAGCGGTTTTTAAAATGGTTGGAGTTGGCCTGTAAGCCGGGTTCTGTCGTTGAATCGTC